>DAORJS010000113.1:0-7976 GCA_035439185.1 Chitinophagaceae bacterium | reverse complement strand
AATATACGCATGCCAGAGTATCATACTCGCAATGGTGCGGTAGGGTCGCCAGGGTTCTGCAATCGCCAGCATTTTCTCTTTGCTGATATCTTTCGGTAATCCTTTAATTTCTTTCAGGCTGTTGACCAGGGCAATATCTCCCAACGGAAAAAGGTCAGTCCTTTGCAGGGCATGCATCAGGTATACATCAATGGTCCAGTGACCGATACCTTTTAAAACAATCAGTTTTTCCCGTACTGCTTCATCCGGTAATAAGGCCAGTTTCGATAAACGGATTGATCCGGATTGAACGGCGGTGGCCAGTCCGCGGGCATAGCCTATTTTCTGCCTTGTGAAATAACAGGCCCGCATTTCTTCATCAGTGAGTTGTAACAGTTTGGCGGGAGTCACATACCCGATCTTCTCTCTTAATTTTTTAAAAGCAGCATAGGCTGCTGCCAGGGATACCTGTTGTTCCAGGATGAAGAGTACCATGGTCTGAAAACGGTTAGGACGGGTCCACATAGGCGGATAGCCGTATTGCCGGATGACGGCCTTCAAACCGGTATCCTTCTTTGCCAGCCGATCACAGATCGCTCTGAAGTTATTTTCATGAAAAACCGTGACTTGTTCCTGCATCCTGATAATTGTTTAACTTACGGTACACCATTAACACTTATGCTATGAGAAGGTTCTCCTTTCTCCTCTTCCTTGTTTTCATTTTTTCCTGTAAACAAAAACAGGATGCTCCTGCAACCACAAAGCCTGAAAATACAGATTATCTGGTCAGTCTGGATGGTATTGGTCCTGTAAAAACAGGAATGTCGCAGGAGGAACTGGAAAAACTTCTCGGGCAAAAAATTCCACTGACCAATCCCACCGACAGCAGCTCCGGTTCCTGGATGGATTCCGCCATCATCCGGTACAAAGACGCAGAACTGAAATTGAGTTTTGTAAGGACCTATGCCTATGATAAACCAGATAGTTTTTATATGCGGGTGAATGATATTAGCGGCAGCAGTCCGCTTTTAAAAACCGCCGGGGGTATTGGTATCGGATCAACGAAGGAACAAATCATAGAAGCTTTTGACAATTACCGGCTTGATCTGGCCCCGGATTTCATCATGCCCAATGATACGACCTGGGAACGAAGCAAGACCCTGTATACGATCAGTGTAAGGGAAGCCAGAGAAGGACCGCAGATCGTCTTTCGCATCAATTTAAAAGATAAAAAAGTATATTCCATTGAAGTCGGTACTTATTACGACGACCAGGAATAAATAGTAATTATTATCTTCAACCAACACCTTAAACCATCATTGTTTATGAAAAATGTATTGCTGATCCTGCTGGCAGCCCTTGTATTCACGGGTTGTAAACAGAGTGACAAAGAGAAGTCTTCCGGAAAAAAAGATAAAGAAACCGTAAGTGCCGAAAACACAATCACCAAAGACGGCATTGGCAACCTGAAAATCGGGATGACAAAAACCGATCTGGAAAAAATGCTGAAAACAACCCTTTCCATGAAGCATGCAAAGGACACCGGTGAAATCTGGATGGACACAGCCACCGTTCAATATGCCGGAATGGAAGTGGAGCTCTATTTCCAGAAATTATATTCTGAAGAACCCAGCACTGAGATGGAATTATTTGGTCTCAGTACCAAGAGCCCCCTTTGCAAAACGGCAACCGGTATCGGCGTAGGTGATGACCGTAATGCGGTGCTTGCTGCCTATGAAGAAAACCCCATTACCATGGGACCCGAAAGTGTAATGGTGAATGATACCACCTGGGCGCTCAGTAAAACCAATTACGCCATCCATGTGAGTGATGATAAATGGGACAAGCAAATCAGTTTCTACCTGATTAATAAAAAGATTGCTTCCATGGAAGCCGGTATGCAGATGGGAGAATAACTATTTTATTTTGCTTTAAAAGCAGCGATCGCGTTCCTGGTGAAATCGCTCAGGACCAGCCGGCCGCTGATCGCTGCTCTTTCAACAAGAAGCGTTTCCCAATGTTCAGTGCCTTTCCAGAAGACTTTTTTCATTTCGGCCATGGCCTGCGGACTGCTTTTGGCAAGGGTATCAGATAAGCGGCGGATCGCTTCATCCAATGCAGCAGTATCAGGATGAACTTCAGCAAATAATCCCTTACTCTTCGCCCAATCTGCATTGCGCCACATGCTGGCATCAATGGCCAGTTGAGAGAAAGCTGATGTACCGATTTTTCTTTCCACAGCTGGTCCAACCACGAAGGGGCCGATACCCACCGCCAGTTCACTGAGTTTAATATCAGCAGCTGCTGTGGCAATGGCATAATCAACTGATGCGGCCAGTCCGACCCCACCCCCCACACATTTGCCCTGAATCCGGCCAATGATCAGTTTAGGACAGCTGCGCATGGCGTTAATCACATGGGCAAAGCCGCTGAAAAACTGAAGGCCTTCTGCTTCTGTTTGGATGGCCGTCAGTTCATCAAAAGATGCACCGGCACAAAAAGCACCCTCCCCTGCAGAACGAAGAACGATCAGTTTAGCATCAGGATCTTCACCGGCGTGGGTGATGGCTGCCGCCAGTTCATGCAATATTTTTCCGGGTAATGAATTGCTTCGGGGATGAAAAAACTCAATGGTTTTGATTCCCTGGTGGAGTTCAACTTTTACATAGCCTTCCATATAAAAAAATCTTACTCAAAGCTACGATGCTTTTATAAAAAGCCGATCTGTTATTTAATTTTTAAAATCTCACCCGGACCGAAAACATGGCTGTTATTTATGCATAAGCACCTGGTTTGTACAACTACCTTGCAGCGGGTATTTCTTTACTGCATTTTACACTTACTTTTATACCTGAAAAAGACTTATGAAAAAATGGATCCTGATATTATCCCTGACGATTACCGCGGCTCCAGAATTAATGGCCCAGCACTGCCCCTTTGATGGCTCCTCTGCCGTATTGATTCATATTATGGATAGCACCGGGAAAGGCATGGATCATGCTCCTTATCATTTCATTCTGGCAGAAACGGATACTGTGAAAGCTGATTCCTGTACTTATGCCAATGGTCCCCTGTTGATTCCTTTTGGAAGTATTGATAGCGCCCTTGTAAAAAAATATCCTAATTCCTGGGAATATCGTGCAGGAATCTATGTTCAGAAAACAACATTTAACCAACCCGGTTACTTTATCGTGGTACTCAATCAGGCCCAGGCTTCCTGTATGATTGACAGAAATAACAACTTTCACTATATTAAAAGAAAATTTGAAATCCGGGTACAGCAAAAGGGAATTGTCATCAACCGCATCCCCGTGACAGAGGAAAAAATCTATTCGCTCTGTACTTCTTCCGGACCCTGGACCAGGTTTCAGTCGATTGATATTGTACTACCCGATTAAAGTTTTTTAGCCACCATGGTGAGTATCGTGGCCACCCCGGTAATCTCACCGGTTTCATCAATCATTTCCACCAGCCATTTTACAATTCCTTTTTCAATTTCATCTCCTCTTTTGGGCTCCTCACCGGGTTGTAAAATTCTTTTGTCCACCGGCAGCTTCTCTTTACACGTGAACCGGATATGGATCTCCGATCCGGGATAGACCGGTTTGGTAAACCTTAGTTCATCAATACCATAATTCAGGAGCACCGGGTTTTTCTGATAGCTGTCCACAAATAAACCGGCTGCCATACTCATGATATAATAGCCATGCGCCACCTGTTGTTCAAACATGGTACCTGTAAAATCGGTATCCCGTATATGCGCATAGAAATGATCCCCGCTCAGGTCGGCAAAACGATCAATATCATCAGCAGTGATTAGTTTCTTTTCAGTAATCAGCTGATCGCCGATCTGTAGTTCTTCAAAATATTTCTGAAAAGGATGTTTGCCCGGATCCTTACCGGGAGCATGGGTCTGATAAACCCCCGTTACGGAAGTAATCATTCCCGGTGAACCCTGGATGGCCGTCCGTTGCAGGTAATGTTTTACTCCCCTGATCCCTCCCATTTCTTCTCCACCCCCGGCCCGGCCAGGACCCCCATGCACCAGCAGGGGGAGTGGTGATCCATGTCCGGTATTTTCTTTGGCACATTCCTGATTCAGTAATAAAATCCGGCCATGATGAGTGGCCGCACCAACTACATAATGTCTGGCTTCCCCGTGATCCGCTGTTACAATGGTGGTTACCAGACTTCCCTTTCCGAGTTTACTCAGGGCAATTGCATCATCCATATCTTTATATGGCATGATGGTACTTACCGGGCCAAATGCTTCTATTTCATGAGGCTCTCTGGAAAGATGCGGGGCTTCATTCATCAATAATACAGGAGACAGAAAGGCCCCGGAACGGGCATCTGCATCCACCACTTCCACGCTATCCAGACTACCATACACGATTTGAGAAGAAGCCAGTAATTTCTGTACCTGTTCTCTTACTTCCTGTCTTTGTGTTTCACCGGCCAGACTCCCCATTCTCACTTTTTCATTCAGCGGATTACCAATAACAGTTTGTGCAAGCGAACTGCCAAGGGCTTTCCAGACTTCTTCCATTTTATTTTCAGGAACAAAAATGCGGCGGATACCCGTACAGCGTTGCCCGGCTTTCAGGGTCATTTCCTTGCGGATTTCTTTAATGAAGAGTTCCCATTCCGGCTGACCGGGTTTCACTTCCTGTCCCAATACAATGCAATTCAAAGAATCTGCTTCCATATTGAAGGGTACATTATTCTCCAGAATGGCCGGTGTTTTCTTCAGCATTAATCCCGTAGAGGCACTACCGGTGAATGTTACCACATCCTGGGCATCCACATGACTGAGCAGGTCACCTGCACTACCGCATACTAATTGCAGACTGCCCTCGGGTAAAATGCCGGAAGCAATGATCTCCCGCACCACAGCTTCTGTTAAATAAGAAGTAACAGTAGCTGGTTTTACGATGGCCGGTACCCCTGCCAGTAAATTCACGGCAATTTTTTCCAGCATGCCCCATACCGGAAAATTAAAAGCATTGATATGTATGGCAACCCCTTCCTTTGGCACGAGGATATGTGTACCCATGAAAGTATTGTTAGGGCCCAGGTTATGACTTTCCCCGTCAATACAAATCACATCATCCGGAAATTTCCTTCGCAATGAAGCGTTGGCAAATAAATTGCCGATCCCGCCTTCAATATCCACCCAGCTGTCTGCCCTGGTGGCACCTGTTTTATAACTGATATCATAAAATCCGGGTAAATGATTCCGCAGATGAAGGGCCAGTGCCTTGAGCATATTACCCCGCTGATGAAAAGTCATTTTCCGCAGGGCAGGATTCCCCACTTTGCGTCCGTATTCAATAATGGATTTAAAATCCAGCCCTTTACTGGTCGCCCTGGCGAGGGGCTCAGCTGTTACCGCATTGAATAATACCTGTCCTTCTCCTTCACCCATTACCCAATTCCCCCCAACATAATTTCCGAGTTGATACATAGCAAGCAGATTAGGGGGCTAAATTACCTGAATTTTGAAAAGTGGCTCCCGCTGATTTGATCAATGGATGATTAAAGCCAAAACTTATCTTTGCAACTCAAATGCTGATCATGAAAAAACTATTTTTCCTGCTGGCATCAGCCGGTCTTTTTTTAGCTGCCTGTAATAATGATAAAAAAGACGCTGAAGCAGGCCATAATCACGGAAAAAACGCTCCGCAAAACCAGGAAGACAGTCTGATGGCCGATGTGATGGATGGACATGATGCCGGAATGGCGAAATACGGGAAATTGCAATCAATGGAGAAAAAGGTTAAAGCCTCGCTGGACTCTATCAGTAAATTACCCGCCAAAGCCCGTCAGGAACTGGCTCCTTATAAAGCCCAACTCGATTCTGTAGCGGCCGATCTGAGCTATGCCCTTTTCGCGATGGATAAATGGATGGAAGAGTTTGACATGGACTCTGCAAAAGAAAATATCGAGAACAGGATCAAATACCTGCTGGATGAAAAAATGAAAGTTGGAAAAGTAAAAGAAGCCATGCTGAAGAGTCTTTCAAAAGCGGATTCATTGCTGAAAGCCAGGCTTTAAACGACCAGTGTCGCATCCACCCCAAACTGCTTCAGGTGGTGCTGGGAATGTTTATACAGGCATTGTACATTCTCGTTGAAGTCCAGTTCCCCAAAAACAGGATGCAGGGTTTTTAATGCCGGATTCTTTTCAAATGCCTGAAAGAAATCAATCAGTTCTTCCTGCAAACGACCGATTGCTGCCTGTATGGTGCGGCTGCGTAGTGGAAGCGGCTCTTCAGGCAACACCGGACTTTTCGTATTCTCCTTAAAAGGCTTTTCACTCATCAGAAATTCCCGGTATAAAGGCAATCTTTCTGCGGGTGTAACCAGGCTGAGCGTTATATGCCCGTTAGCTACCCGAACCACATCCACCATATGTTCCACCATCTGGTGAAAGGACATCTTTCCCCAAAGCGGAACACGATCCGGGTTGATTCTTTGTAATAGCGGAACCAACCGGCTACGGAGAAAATTTTCTTTGCCGATAGTCATATAGCAATGAGATGAGGTTAATGACCGGATTCTTTTTTCAGCTGCTTTTCAATTACTTCACTAAGACGGGCAAAGATGATATCAACTGATCCTACTCCCTCAATGGGATGAAATTTCCGGGCTTTCCGGTAATGTTCAGCCACCGGTGAGGTTTCCTCCGTATATACACTGAAGCGCTTCCTGATCACAGATTCATCCGTATCATCACTGCGTCCCGAGGTTTTACCCCGGTTCAGCAGTCTTTTGACCAGTTCTTCTTCATTTACTTCCAGGGCCAATACTGCGGAAATTGATGTCTTTTTTAATTCCAGTAACCGGTCCAATGCCCTGGCCTGGGCAACCGTACGTGGAAATCCATCAAATAAAAATCCCCGGGCTTCTTTATGGAGATCAAAATAAGAATCCACCATACCAATCACTACTTCGTCGGGGACCAGCTGACCTTTATCTATAAAGCTTTTAGCCTCAAGGCCTAAGGGCGTTTTTTGCGCTATTTCTGCCCGGAGTAAATTACCGGTAGACAGATGAACCACTCCGTATTTCTCCACTAAGCGTTCAGATTGAGTTCCCTTACCGCTTCCCGGAGGGCCAAAAAGAATGAGATTAAACATAAGCCTTATCTGTCTTGGTGTATGGACAAATATAATGTACGAATCGTTAATTATGCAGGCATCTTTCTCAGTTCCCTAAAAGATTGATCAGGGGAAATGTTAAAGAAGAACGACTGTCTGTTTGACGACAATCTGACCAAACCAGTCCTGCGTAAATTTGTTATATGATTACCATGAAGCATTTTTCCAGATTTGCCCTGCTCCTTGCCTTTGGCGGCTTGTTACAACAATGCAGCTATTCGCAAAACAAGCCGGCCACAGCGGTTCAAAACCAGTCAGACAGTTTAACCAACAAACAAAACATGAAAAAAGAAAACAACCCTGTTTATTCCACTACCGATACCAGCCAGGTAACGATGACAGAAGAAGAATGGAAAAAAGTATTACCTGCTGATGTGTATTATATCGCCAGAATGAAAGGAACTGAAAGACCCTGGACCAGCAAGTTTGAAAACTTTCAGGAAGTGGGTACTTATTATTGTGCAGCCTGTGGTAACCCCCTGTTTAAAAGTAATGCCAAATTCGACAGCGGCTGTGGCTGGCCCAGTTTTTATGAACCCATCAGCAAGACCAGTATTATTTATACCCCCGATAAAACCCATGGCATGGTGCGCACGGAAACCCAGTGTGGACGGTGCAAAGCGCATCTCGGGCATGTATTTGATGATGGCCCTCCCCCCACCGGGCTCCGCTATTGTATCAATGGCGTAGTGCTTGATTTCCAGAAGGCACAGGAGGCGGAAAAGCAGTATAAGGAGAAAAAGGAGCAGTGAGAAAGAGGCGAGTGGCTAGAGGCAAGTGGCAAGTGGGGGTCGGCTAGTAGGGCTCACGACTACTGACTGCCGACTGAAGACTG
>DAORJS010000112.1:0-8061 GCA_035439185.1 Chitinophagaceae bacterium | reverse complement strand
AGAGAAAATATTTCCCGCCAAGTACGCTAAGAACGCAAAACTCTGCGCCTTCTGCGTCTCTGCGGTGAATTTTACCACAAAGAACACAAAGAAAGAGAAAATATTTCCCGCCAAGTACGCTAAGGACATTCGAAGAGTCCTTTGGACAAAAAATGTCTGCGCCCTCTGCGCCTCCGCGGTAAAACTTCTTTGCGTTTCCTTGCGACCTCGCGCCATTGCGGTTAAACCTCTCTGCGAAAACTCTGCTCTCTCCCGTTCTCTGCGGTGAATCACTACCTCCACCTATTCCGGAACCGATCCCATGTCGTCAACCCAATCTTAAACTGCACCGGGTTATTGAATTTATTCGCCACGGATGTCACCACATACACGCCCAGCTTTAGGCGGGTCAGCGGATTAAAGGGCCATTTAAAAACCCTTTCAATCCCGGCAAAGAATTCTGCATAACGCAAATCCCTTTCCGGAGCAATCAGCACTCCCCCGCCCGCAATCTCCTGTAATTTTAATTTCTTGAAGAAAGGAATCTTATTGATCAATGCCCCGTTGAACTCATGCACGATATTGCCCTGGAAGAAACGATCGACTACCGGGAAGGTGGAATCCAAGGCCTGAAAATTACTTCTGGGATTCTGAAAGAAAAGCGGATCCCCCTGCCGCATGAACTTATAATCAATCACCCGCAGGTCTTTTGTATTAACAAAATCTCCGGACTTGATAAAGTAACTGGTATTCCCGGCCACACCCAGATTGATATTCTGAAAAAGACCAAATTCGAGGTAATCAAAATCAATTTCACTTTTAAACAATCCCTTGATCCCCTTTTTCCATATCACGTAAAAAGTGGGCCACCTGGAACCCAGAAATATTTTCTCCCTGGGCTCTCTGGCATACCGCATCCTTGGGGTGAAATATAATCGCACCTGGTTATAAGTCGCATTGTATGGATCAAACTGCACCGGAGGCTCATTGGGAATGCCAAAAATACTATCCGCATTATTTCCCACTTTGTAATTGGATACTGAACGTCGTAATGCAATTTCAAAATCATTCATCAGGGTCAGTCCATTCACGATTTCCAGTTCATGACCCAGTTCAAAAGAATTATTGAGATAGATATTACTCCGCTTCAATACATTCACCCAGGCATCACCGGGATAAATGAATTCAAAATTCCGGCCGGCTTTAAACCGGTACTTCCCGTTTTTAAAAGGATTGTATTTTCTTTCCAGTGATACCGTACCATTCACATCCCGGTTGCGGAATCCATAACTGATATCGGCTTCGAGTGATAAATTTCTACGGGAATAATATGTCTTGCGATAGGCTGCTGCCAGTTTCAATCTCGCCCCCCCAAATGCCACCGGTTGCAGCATGGAAGTAATGGGCGGCAGGATCCACATCCTTTCTTTTTTATGATCATTAAAAATCTGTCCGAAAATCAGCATCTTTTTCCAGGTGATCTTATTCAACACCCGGTCCATGGAATCGAGATAGGCCTCACTCTTCATATAAGTGGCAATACTATCCTGGTAACGGGCATATAAATCCTGCTGACGTGATAATGGTTCCAGTCTGACCGAAGTCCAGAAAGCAGAATCCTTTTCATAGGCTTCCTGGGCCGTGGAACTGATCTCCAGACCGAAATGTCCTTTCCTGAAGTTCTTTCTCAGTTCATATCCGTTAAAGAGAACCGTTGTTTCGCCGTAGATCTTTCCTTTCTTCGTCTTGGTATAATAAATGAACTGCTCTTTGGTGATTACCCGGGCACTGTCGCCGATCTTATCGTATTCCTGTTTTACTTCCATGTAGTCATATTCAGGCATATGCGCAGGCGGAAGCCGGAAATTCACGCTCATTACATTCCAGGTACTGTCCTGGATACTGATTTCTCCTTCAATGGTGGCATTACTCAACTGCCGGGGACGAATCGCTATCGTGTACACTTTGGGTTTGACGGTACGATCAATCCGCAGGGTTTTGAAACGATAGGCCAGGAGTCCGCTATAACTTAATGGAGATACAAAGGGGATCTTGGATACCGGTGGTGCCTTGATCAGGTTATCATAAATAAAAAAATCACCATCGAGTGCGGATAAATAGTACAAACTTTCGGAGCCGCCTCTTTTATTTACTGCCAGTCTTTCTTCTTTTAACTGACCGCTGCTGCTGCGGTCCACATGCAGTACCACTTCAGTAAGACCCATTTTGCTGTAATCAGTGATTACGGTTGTATCACCATCCTTTTTGGGGGTATAATTGGAATCGAGCTGAAAGGCCTTGATATAGGCGTTGCAGGAATAATCCCCGATAGCATTGAGCACAGTTTCTTTATTCCGGATCACATTTTTGATAATTTCCTCGGCCCGGTCACGCAGTTTGGCCTTGATCACTACTTCCTGCATATTGGAAGACTCATCGGGTTCCAGTTCCACATTTTCAGTAATATCACTGTTATTGATAAAGAAGCTGACTACTTTGGGTTTGAAGCCTACCATGCTTACCACCAGATCATAACGGCCTCTTTCCAGGTAAAACTCAAAGGAGCCGTCATCCTTACTGACGGTGCCCTTTTTCAGCTCCTTTATCTCCACACTGGCCAATGGCAGGCGCTCCCGTTTATTATCCAGGATGATGCCCGAAATTTTATATAACTGCCCCTGGGATATCAGTGACAGCAGTAAAAAGGCAGCGAGGAAGTAGATTTTGTGTGTCGTCATCCGTTGTGGCTTCATCAGCCTGCAAAAATTGAACAAGTTTGTCAGGGTTTAGTGTGTAATGGCAAGCTTTTCAATTTATTTAACAAGGTAAAACAGTTTACCCTGCCTGCAAAAAGAATGGGCATACTGCAAAAAAGCAGTATGCCCGGGTTTTGTTTTTTTCAACAGGGATTAATGTTTTATCACCCAGAACTCATCTTTCCATTCTTCATGGCCCAGGGGGTGTTTTTCGAGCTGGATATGAATTTCATCCAGTTTCTCCCGGCTCAGTTTCTCTTCCAGGTAGGCAAAGAGTTCTCTTTCCTCAAAGCGGATATGTTGATTGATCAGGTCGCAAAGGAGTAACAATGAACGGCGGTCTGCATGTTCATCAAGACCCAAAACCAGTTCACGGATATGATCATGTTCTTCCTTCAGCCGGATGGACATGGGATTATCCGAAGGCAGGTAAGGTATCAGGATTTTTTCTTCCTGAAAAAAATGTGGCTTGATATGATAGCGCCAGTACCAGAGGGCATAATTGCGAAGGGTTTCAGGCGGGGTTTTATTCTCCAGCCCCTGCTTGATTTTCCAGGCAAAAAGCAACCCGTCGTGGTGCTCCCGGCTCAGGGGAGCCAGTTGCGTACTTCTCTTGATTGGTTTTATTTCTTCTGTCATGATCCAAATTTTACAATTCAAGTTCAGAATTACCTTGATCTCCCTTAGGGAAATGACTGATTTCTGTCAACCGTTTACTAAAAAATTCATTACAAACAATTTCAGGCCCGCGTTTTGTGTTAACATCTGTGAATAATTATTCGTAGGAAGGGAAACTATTGATCAGTAATATTGAATTGAAAGGGCCAGCTTCCGGCAAAGACCGGGAGACAGAATCAATCCGGTACCGCCCTTCGCCGGCATGGTGAAACATAAATCCGAAGTGCATTGACAGACACGATCATCAACCTCGAAACCGTTAACCCTATTGAATTTTTCGGCGTCAACAACGGTAAACTGGACGTACTCAAAAAGAAATTTCCGCTACTCAAGATCCTCTCCAGAGGCACCCAGCTCAAACTGAGCGGCGCACCAGAGCAGATCGAAGCTGCCCGGGAGAAAATCAGTCTGATTGTTACCTACCTGGAACGTAATGGCCATATGAGCCAGAACTATTTTGAACAGGTGCTGGGAGGCGATGATGCAGAAACCATTGATCATTTCCGGGAAAAAAATCCCAATGAAGTACTGGTCTTTGGTCCCAATGGAAAATCAGTAAGGGCCCGCACCGCCAATCAGAAAAAACTGGTGGAACTGGCGGAGAAAAATGATATTGTATTCGCTATCGGTCCTGCCGGTACCGGTAAAACCTATACTGCCGTAGCATTGGCCGTAAGGGCATTGAAGAATAAACAGGTGAAGAAGATCATTCTCACCCGTCCGGCTGTGGAAGCGGGAGAAAGCCTAGGTTTTTTACCAGGCGATCTCAAGGAAAAGATTGATCCATACCTGCGTCCCCTTTATGATGCGCTGGATGATATGATTCCTGCGGATAAACTGGGATATTATATGACCACCCGTACGATCGAAATTGCCCCGCTGGCTTATATGCGTGGACGTACCCTGGATCATGCTTTTATCATTCTGGATGAATCACAGAATGCCACTGACCTGCAGCTGAAAATGTTCCTGACCAGGATCGGCTCCAATGCCAAGGCCATTATCACCGGTGATATGACCCAGGTGGATCTGCCGCGTAATCAACGCAGTGGTTTGTCAACCGCCGCCCGCATTTTAAGAAATATAGATGGGATCGGTCATATTGAACTGGATGAGGAAGATGTAGTACGTCACCGCCTGGTAAAACATATCCTGCGGGCCTATAACAAAGAGTACGAAAAAGAAAATCCGCAGGATATCAATCGCGCCACCCCTCCGATTACAAAAAAGGAAGGCCCGGGTACATAAAGGCGATCCAAATACAATATTTTGCAGGGATGAAAATCTATATCAGCATTTTTTCATCCCTTTTTTTATTGCTGGCCTGTAAACAGCCTGATCCCAAACCGGCTGCCCCTGATCCACAAAAAATGGCGGCCAATTACCGGCTGATCAGTTCCCTCAAAGATTCAATACAAAGCGGGGATATGATTTTCAGGAACGGGATGGACGAAGTAAGCCGGGCTGCCCGCAGTTTTAACAGGAAGGATACCTCATTTTCCCATTGTGGTATTCTGATGATTGAAAATGACAGCATCTTTGTGTACCATGCATTGGGCGGCTCTTATAATCCCTCACAGCGACTGATGCGGCAGGCATTGGATAGTTTTTGTAATCCGGCCGAGAACAATGCGATTGCCGTTTACCGTTTTCCTTTGAAACCTGCGCAACATCAGAAACTGCAGGAAACAGTAAGCACTTATTACCGGGCCGGTCTCCGGTTCGATTTGTATTTTGATTACAAATCTGATGATAAAATGTACTGTGCCGAGTTTGTTTTCAAATCACTGAACCAGGCAGTTGACAATGCTTTAACTTCCTATGTAAGAATGGATACGATTCCATATGGAGTAACGACTGATGACTTATTCCTTCATCCCGACAGCAGGCTGATCAGCAGGAAAAACTTTATTTATTAATCAGGCGGGGAGGACTTACTTTTGACCCCTAAATTATCATTATGAAAAAAATCGCAATTGTAACATTGATGGCAGGATTTTTTGCCCTGCTGATGACCGGATGTAAAGGAAAAGACAAGGCCGCTGGCGGAGATCCCAAAACGGTACTGACTGCCTTTTTCGAAAAAATGGCTAAAAAAGATATTGATGGTGCAGCTGCACTTTGTACCAAAGACAGTAAATCCACTATGGATCTGATGAAGAAGGGGATTGAAGCGGCTGAAAAAATGAAAGGCAAAGAAAGCGAATCAAAAGAAGAAGATGATTTTAAAGATATGCTGGTTGGTGATGCCAAGATTGACGGAGATAATGCCACCGTGTCTGTTACCAATACAAAGAAAAAAGAAACCGTTGAATTCCCGTTGAAAAAAGAAGGCGGTGACTGGAAAGTTGATTTTACCATGACTACCCTGATGAAAATGGGTATGGATGCTAAAAAAGATAAAGGGGATGATCTCTTCAAAGATGAAGATGGTTCTGATACTACTCTCAATGACCTGAAGGATATGTTCAACAGCGACACCCTGAAGGAAAAAATGGAAGAAATGAAGAATGAGCTGAATAAGCTGAAAGACGTGCTGAAAGAAAATAAAGAATAAGTTTTTCAGGACAACTCCTGCTTACTTAACAGCAGGGACTGAATGAATAGCCACAAAGGCACAAAGGCGCAAAGACAGAAACAAACTTTTCTTTCTAAGTGACTTTGTGCCTTTGTAATTGATATAACTGCCCCATGCACTCCAATCGCAAAAAAAACATTAATTTGTAACTATGAAACTCACTACTGCACTGCTGCTGGCGCTTGTATGTTCACTATACACCGCCTGTAAAGACGATCCCAAAAAAGAAAGCACGGCCTCCGAAAACAATATTGATGCAGCCCGGAATTTTATCCGTGCGGCACTCGATGGCAAGTTCGATGAAGCCCGCCGCTTTATGCTGCAGGATTCTGTGAACACCAATTATATGGATGTAGCTGAAAGAGCTTACCAGAATATTGACCCGGGCACAAAGAATGGATACCGCAGTTCCAGTATCCGGATACTTCCACCCATTACTGAATTGAATGATTCGGTGAGTATCATTATTTATTCCAACTCATTTAAAAACGACCCGGATACTTTAAGGGTAATGAAGGCCAACGGACAATGGCTGGTAGATCTGAAATACCTCTATGAACATGATGCCGACACAATCGCTGTTAAACCCGCTGAAAAAGATACACTGAGATGATGAAGAACCTGTTACTGGTAGGATTGGGAGGAGGTATCGGCAGTATGGCCCGTTATCTTTGTCAGCGCTGGATCAATGTACCCTTTCTTCATCCCTTTCCCTGGGGCACTTTTGCCGTGAACATGGCTGGTTGTTTTTTGATTGGTATCTTCTGGGGACTCAGTTTCAAAACATTTGATGGGAATGAATCCTGGAAGTTATTTCTGATGACCGGCCTCTGCGGAGGCTTTACCACTTTTTCAGCTTTTAGCCTGGAAGGGATCGGACTGATCCGGGAACAGAAAATGCTGCTGTTTTTCTTATACGCAGCAGGTAGTGTGATAGGTGGACTTTTATTAACCTGGATCGGAATGAAACTGGTCAGAGGAAACTTATGAGTGGAAAATATCAAGAAACAAGATACAAGACACAAATAAATTAAAAGATACAAGAAACAAGAACCAAGTAAATTAAAAGAGGGAAATTAAAAGGCCTCCGATTGGGCATTGTTTTAATCTTGTAGCTGTTTCTCACTTATTTGTTTCTTGATATTTGTTTCTTGTTTTTTTACCATTGCCAAAACCTTGTCTGACTTTACATTTAAAAAGTTCCGCCTCGGGCGTCCATTTTAATTTCTAACTTTGTCTCTATTTATTTGTCTCTTGTATCTTGTTTCTTTTGATTTTATTCAAAAACTATGCTCACCGTCCTACACCCCTGGCATGGCGCCCATTATGGCAGCAAAGCCCCCTCCACTGTCAATGCCCTGATCGAAATTCCACAAGGCTCCAGAGCCAAGTACGAAGTGGATAAAGACACAGGACTGCTGAAACTGGACCGCGTGATTTATTCTTCCTTTCAGTATCCTATCAATTACGGATTTATACCACAAACATTGGGGGAAGATGGCGATCCCCTGGATATCCTGGTGCTTTGTTCACAGTCCATCCATTCCCTTTGTTTGGTAGAAGCCAATGTAATAGGTAATATGCAGATGATTGACCAGGGGCAAACTGATGATAAAATTATTGCGGTCGCCAGCAATGACCCTTCCGTGAATCATTTTTCTAGAATGGAAGACCTGCCCCAGCATTTTCTGCTGGAACTCAAAAACTTCTTTGAGCAATATAAAGTACTGGAGAATAAAAAAGTGGAGATTGATAATTTCCAGGATCAGCTGATCGCAGGCCGGGTTATTACGGCTGCAATCAACCGCTACCGGGATGCATTCCGAAAATAATGGCAACCCTTCAAAAAAATAATATGGCTACACAACTGATCATCACCACCCTGCTGATTGGGCTGGGGGCGGGTGTATTAAGCGGACTGGTGGGTGTTGGCGGAGGGATCATCATGGTGCCGGCACTGATTTTTTTCCTGCAGTACACCCAGCATCAGGCACAAGGCACTTCATTGGCCGTGCTCACATTGCCGGTGGTGATTTTTGCCTCTGTATATTATTATCAGCAAGGACTGAA
>DAORJS010000111.1:0-8181 GCA_035439185.1 Chitinophagaceae bacterium | reverse complement strand
CACTGATTGAAGAAACTGCAATACGACTCCGACAGCACAGCCCATCAGAGGCCCTGACGGGTCCGGCCGTCAGGCATGATAAGCAAACCATCGAAAAACACCTGGAGATTCTGAATACACATCCAAAGCTCAGGAATATCTACCTGTTGATGACGGAAAGTATTCAGCAGTCCTGACGTCTTTTTACCAAACGAGTAAATCACCTGCTCTATTTACCACTATTTTTGCAGCGCCCCGGGCAGCTTCAGGAATGAGGTAAGCCCGGATCTGAAAAATAACAAGCAAGAAGAGATGTACACTGTAAAATTCAATTTTGAACAAAAAGGACTTGAATCCCTTACTCTTGAACAGGTGGAACCCGGTCAAAGTCTGCTGGAAATTGCACTCACCAATGATATCGACCTCCACCACAATTGCGGAGGTGTTTGCGCCTGTACCACCTGTCATTTGTATATTGAAAAAGGGATGGAGCATATTGATGAGTTGTCAGACCGGGAAGAAGATTTTATTGACCGGGCTATCAGTCCCAAACTGAATTCCAGACTGGGATGTCAGTCGCTTTTGCTGGATGGCACTGGTTTAATTGAAGTAACTTTACCGGATCAGACACAGTTCTTAGGAGAGTAAAAGCATATTTCACAGCTGACCAAGGAAACTTCTTTTCAGCTTTTAAAAAAAACACGCATGTCTCAATTCGAACCCCCTATTCATTGGAACGATTATGAAGATATCGCCCTCAAATTATATGAACGATTTGGGGATGAATTCAATGAGGGAAAGATTTACCGGATCCGTTTTACCGATCTGCTGGAATGGGTATTGCAGATCCCCGGTTTTACCGGCACCAGAGAAGAAAGTAATGAAGGTCACCTGGAAATGATCCAGAGCAGTTGGGTATATGAGTGGAGGGATAATCAGAAGTAGTTGAGCGGTTGAGTTGTTTTAAATGAATATTTAGTTGATACGATGAATATCCTTGAATTATTTAAACCGGTTACCGCCTTTGTCTTTGATGTGGATGGGGTGCTCACAGATGGTACTGTTTTGGTGCTGGATGGTGGATTACAGGCCAGGCGAATGAATATCAAAGATGGATTCGCCCTGCAGATGGCATTAAAGAAAGGCTACCGGATTAAAATCATTTCAGGGGGTAATTCTCCGGAAGTACAGGACCGCTTAGAGAAGCTGGGTGTAAAAGACGTAAGTATGTCGGTCCTGGATAAAAAGCAATTACTGACCGATTTCGTGACCGGGAAAAAACTCAAAAGAGAACAGGTGCTTTATATGGGAGATGATCTACCCGACTTACCCGCTCTTCAATATGCCGGTGTTTCCTGTTGCCCGGCTGATGCAGTAACCGAAGTGAAAGAGGCCGTACATTATATTTCTCCGTTCAAAGGAGGTGAAACCTGTGTACGGGAAGTGATTGAAAAAGTAATGAAGCTGAACGGGCATTGGGAGTATTCAGAGCATGTGGCGTCGAGGTAGGCAGTCGGCAGTCAGCAGTAATCAGTCATCAGTCTACAGTCTGTCAGCCTATCAGTTTGTTTCCCGATAGCTATCGGGACTATCAGTTTGCAGTTCGCTCCTTAGAACTCAATATCCTAATATCTCAATATCTTAATATCCCTCGCCTTCGCTAGGGCTACAGCAGGCGAATCAATTCCTAATAACTAATTCCCCCGCCTTCGCCAAGGCTACAGCGGGCGCAGCAATTCCTAATTCCTAATTCCAAATACCCCCGCCTTCGCTTAAGCTACAGTGGGCGAAGCAATACCCAATACCTAATCCCCAACTTCTTCCTATCTTTCCATAAATTTTCTTCATGAGATTGATCGTCGCGTTTTTACGGCTGGTCCGACTGCCCAATCTCATTTTCATGGCGCTGACCCAGTTACTGTTTCAATTCTGTATTTATTATCCGCTCTATCGTGGTCATATTCCGGATAAAGATTTAACAGGCTTCCTGCTTTTATTATTTGCCTCCCTTTTTATTGCTGCGGCCGGATATATTATCAATGACTATTTTGATATCAATATTGATGAGGTGAATAAGCCCAAAAAAATGGTGGTGGATAAACTGATCCACCGGCGATGGGCCATTGCCTGGCATTTTATGCTCAGCGGCGGAGGTATTATCCTGACTGTTCTTGCCGTTCCCTTTTTACAAAAATGGTACCTGATCCTGGCCAATATATTTTGTGTGTTATTACTTTGGTTTTATTCAACCAATTTCAAAAAAAGTCTGCTGACAGGTAATATTGTGATTTCCCTGCTTACCGCCTGGACCATCCTGATCATTTTCTTCTCCAAACTGGATTTGTCAAGCGCTTTTACCGGAGAACATTATCGTTTTTTCCGCCTGGCTATTCTCTATGCCGGCTTTGCATTTATCATTTCACTGGTGAGGGAAGCCATTAAAGATATGGAGGACATGCCAGGTGATGCCCGGTATGGATGCAGCACCATGCCCATTGTATGGGGTATCAATGTAACCAAGGTCTATGTAGCTGTCTGGCTGGTGGTTCTGATTGCCGTCCTGCTGATCCTGCAGGTTTATGTGATGCAGTTTAACTGGTGGCTGGGAATTGCCTACAGTATTCCCGCTATTATTTTTCCACTCCTGATTATTTTATTCAAACTCAAAAAAAGCCATCAGACCGATGATTTTCACCGGTTGAGTACCCTGACCAAACTCGTGATGCTGACGGGTATCCTTTCGATGGTCTTTTTTTATTATTATCTATGAATACAATCGTTCTGGCCTCTCAATCTCCCAGGCGCAAACAATTACTGGAATGGGCCGAAATTCCATTTGAAATTATTGTAAAGGAAACCGATGAACATTTTCCACCCGGCCTCTCAGCGGAAGAAGTGGCGGTTTATATTGCCCGCAACAAAGCCCTGGCTGTACAGGAGATCGCGGGGGAAAAAACGATTCTCGCAGCAGACACTATTGTGGTACTTGGCGATCATATCATCGGTAAGCCCGTTCACCGGGAAGATGCCGTGAGTATGCTGCTGGCACTTTCCGGAGAAAAACACCGGGTTGTAACAGGTGTGGTAATCAGAAAAAGAGAACAGGAAATTTCCTTTGCAGATGTGACGGAAGTGGAATTTCATCCGGTCACTGAGCAGGAGATAGAATTTTATGTTGACAAATACAAGCCATACGATAAAGCAGGAGCCTATGCCATCCAGGAATGGATCGGTGTAGTGGGAATCAAATCCATCCAAGGTGATTTCTACAATGTCATGGGGCTGCCCGTCAGCCGCGTTGTCCGTGAATTACACCGGATCAACGGTTGAAAAAAACATCTTTCCCTGAGGTATTTCACCTTGCCACTATTTTAATGCCTGATAGCTTCGGGTTGTAAATGGAACGGGGAGGCAGTTAGCAGTCGGCAGTCAGCAGTCGGCAGTCAGCAGTCTCTTCCTGATTCCTTTTTCTAATTATTTATTCATCAGGACATGAATGAGAAGCTACTCCATTTTATCTGGCAGAAACAGTATTACAATCCCAATGAACTGGTCACAGTATCAGGCGAGCCATTGAAAGTGATTGCCACAGGAACATACAATCTTGATCAGGGGCCTGACTTCAAACAAGCCAGGGTCAGGATCAAACAAACCACCTGGGCCGGTAATATTGAATTACATCTGCGTACCAGCGACTGGTACCGGCATCAGCATCAGCATGACCGCAATTTTGATAATGTGATTTTGCATGTGGTATGGAAGCACGATGCGGAACAAAACGGAGTTCCGGTGCTGGAACTGGAAAACCGGGTGCCCAAAATATTGCTGGAAAAATTTGAAGGGCTGATGAACCAGACGAGTTTTATTCCCTGTGAAAAAATGATGACCAGGGTAGAAGACATTCACTGGCAAAGCTGGAAGGACCGGCTGGTGGCAGAAAGACTACAAAGAAAATCAGCCCTGGTATTAAAACACCTGGAAGAAAATAAAGGGAATTGGGAAGAGACCTGCTGGTGGATCATCGCCAGAAATTTTGGTTCAAGAGTCAATATGGCTCCCTTTGAAGAAATGGCCAAATCATTATCATTGCCCCTGCTGGCCAGGCATCGTTCACAACTGATCCAGCTGGAATCATTATTCATGGGGCAAGCCGGTTTGCTCCGGGAAAAAATTTCAGGAGATGATTACTATACATTATTGCAGCGGGAGTATCATTTCTACCGGGAGAAGTACCGGTTGAAACCAGTCAGTCAGCCGGTCTATTTTTTACGGATGCGCCCCGGTAATTTTCCAACACTCCGCCTGGCACAACTGGCCGCATTGATGCACAAAACGACTCATCTGTTTGCCAGAATAAGAGATGCGGCAGCGTCCAATGAATTAAGGGAACTCTTTGATGTATTTGCCAATGATTACTGGCATTACCATTATCGTTTTGGAGAAGCCACCCGCTACAGGGAAAAAAGACTGGGGGCCGTAATGACCGACAGTTTACTCATTAACGCAGTTGTACCCTTGCTTTTTGCATTTGGTCAGTATCACCAGGATCAGGCGATGAAACAAAAAGCTATGGATCTGCTGGAAGGTAGTACTGCAGAAAATAACAGCATCACACAGGGCTTTCGCAGAATGGGTGTGAAGAACAACAATGGATACGACAGCCAGGCAATTACCGAACTCAAGAATGAATATTGTAACCAGAAACGTTGCCTGGAATGCATGATCGGTAATCTCCTGCTCAAAACATGAGTGGTTTTGAAACAGGATTAACCCTTTTCAGGAATTTTACCAATCAACAAAGCTGATTCAGGAACCGTACTGATTCCAACCACCCCAATCTATTTTTACTTCAATATCGGGATGAATACTTTTGATAACCGGACAGGTTTCACCGGTATTTTTCAGGATGCTGATCGTTTTTTCCTCCAGTTTAAGCAGGTTGGCCGGGATATGAAAATGAAGGTCAATTCCGCCCACCCGGCGGGGATCCTGCTTCATGATTTTGAGTACTTCAATTGTTACACCGTCCAGATCGAATCCCATGGTACGGGCCTTGATTCCCATCACCGTGATCATACAGGTGGCAAGGCTGGTTGCCATCAGGTCAGTGGGGGAGAATCTTTCACCCTTGCCATGATTATCGGTCGGGGCATCTGTTTCAAACGAATTTCCGCTTTTGAGATGGGTACAGGTGGTTCTGAGACCCCCGGTATAGTGTACTGAAGAAGTCATTATCAATAATTTGCCCTAAATTTACGTTTATTCAATACAGGGACTCGTAGGTAGGGATGAAAATCATGAAATTGGGCTGAATAAAGCAGCTTTTTTTATCAGGGTCTTCTCCTTACACCTGATAGTTCCCATTCAACAGCCGTTAAAAGTATTTCTGTGAAGAAACTGATCCTTTTATTATTTATTCTGTCCCCCGCGCTTCTCTTGGCACAGGACAGTACCGGTAAACGCAAACCGTCCAGCAAGGAGGAAAAAAAGGAAGAGCGCCGTCAGCGGGTGAATGATATGATGAAACAGGCAGAAGAGGGCGTACTGATTTACAGTAAGCAAACCCTTTTTGGCATGCAGTTCCGCAGTAACGGGTATGGTGCTTATTTTGAACTGGGCCGGAGCAAGAGCAACCGCAGAACCAATATTTATCGCTTTGATTTTACAGAAATCAAACATCCCAAAGAAGACAAACAACCCAATGCCGGAATCATTTTTGGCAATCCCTACATATTTGCCAAGAAGAACTATTTCTATCAGGCAACTTTCGGGTTCGGTCAGCAATATATTCTGGGACAGAAAGGAAATAAAAACGGAGTAGCTGTATCCGCTGTTTATAATGGGGGGCTGGCTCTTGGTTTACTTCGCCCATATTATATTCAGGTTGATGATCAGGGCGAAACCCGTACAATCAAGTATTCCCAGGCCGATAGTCTGCTTTTCGTGGGATCATCCATCCAGGGTGGTTCAGGATTTGGAAAGGGCTGGAACGAAATCAGCATCAAACCAGGTGCGTTTGTGAAAGCTGCCCTGCGTTTTGATTACGGACGCTTCAACGAACTGGTTTCCGGTATTGAAATCGGCGTCAGCGCTGAGTTCTATGCCAGCAAAATCCCGATCATGGTGGCCCAGAAAGACAAACAATTCTTCTTTCAGGGATATATCGCCCTGGCATTTGGGAGACGAAAATAAACTGAACTGCAGATGCGGTTTTCCCAATGAAATAAGCTTCCATGTAATGATCATGTCCCGGATTAAACGGGTCAGCATTTTTTCGTAGGTTTGCCCAATGACCGAACTTCCCGTAGTTACAGCGAATGAAACAATCAGGGTGAAAAAGCCGGACTGGCTCCGGGTTAAACTACCCATTGGAGAAGAATACAGGCATGTACGAGGCCTGGTTGATAATTACAAATTACATACGATCTGTGAGAGCGGTAATTGTCCCAATATGGGTGAATGCTGGGGTGCCGGAACTGCTACTTTTATGATCCTTGGCAATACCTGTACCCGTAGTTGCGGATTCTGTGCCGTGGCAACCGGTAGACCTGATCCGGTGGATTGGGACGAACCCCAACGCGTGGCAGAAGCCATCCATCTGATGAAGGTAAAGCATGCGGTGATCACTTCTGTCGACCGCGATGAGATCAAAGATGGCGGTTCCATTATCTGGTATAATACCATCAAAGCCGTGAAGGCATTAAATCCGCAAACCACACTCGAAACCCTGATCCCTGATTTCAAAGGGGAAAAAGAAAATATTCAACGCATTATTGATGCAGCTCCGGAAGTGGTGAGCCATAATATTGAAACAGTTGAAAGATTAACCAGACAGGTAAGGATTCAGGCCAGGTACTGGCGCAGTATGGAAGTAATCCGTACGCTCAAAACGGGCGGCATGCGTACCAAGAGTGGTATCATGCTCGGACTGGGAGAAAAGAAAGAAGAAGTCATTCAAACCCTCACTGATCTCCGGGATAATGGTTGCGATGTGGTAACAATCGGACAGTACCTGCAACCCACTAAAAAACATTTACCCGTAGATCGCTTTGTTCATCCCGATGAATTTGCGGAGTATCGTGAAATTGGATACCAGCTCGGACTGGATTATGTGGAAAGTGGTCCGCTGGTACGTTCATCTTATCATAGCGAAAAGCATGTGTTTGCGGGATTGGGAAGGGAGGAGTGGAGGAGGCAGTAGGCAGTCGGCAGTAGGCAGTAGGCAGTAAGCAGTAAGTAGTCGGCAGTCAGTAACGCCCGGGCCTTGTTCTTGTCACCCTGAGCTTGTCGAAGGGTGAAGATGAGAAGGCAGCCCTCTTTCGCCAAGGCTACGGCAGGCGAGCCTAATATCTCAATATCATAATATCCAAATCTCTCTCCATGTCTCGTCTTTCTATCCTCCTTCTCCTCATACCATTCTCTTCTCTCGCCCAATTGCACTGGCAAAAGGTGGATGATTTATTCGGGCCCTTACCAGCTTCGGTACATGTTTACAAAACCACGGACTCTTTAAACGGGAAGCCCCATATTGCTTATTATCTGGAAGCAGATCTGAATGACCGGCAATTGAATTTTACTGTTGATACAACTTATCAGCGCAGACTGAAACCTTCTCAGTTTTACGAAAAAAATCAGCAGCCGCTGCTGGTGGTGAATACCACTTTTTTTTCATTCGCCACTAATCAGAATCTGAATCTGGTGATCCGGAATAAAAAACTCCTGGGATATAATATCCATACGATTAATGGAAGAGGGAAAGATACTTTTACTTACCGGCATCCATTAGGCAGTGCCATCGGAATCAGTAAGGACAGAAAAGCAGATATCGCCTGGCTGTACACTGATTCATCAATGCGTTATGCTTATGCCTATCAGGGGCCGGTACCAGCAATTAAAGACTCCCTTCTTTCTTTCAATAAAGACAATGCGATACGGGCTATCCAGCAATCATGGTCACCCGATGTAAAACGGCGGCTGGATTTTGGTCCCTGGAAAATGAAAACAGCAGTCGGGGGAGGACCGGTATTGTTACAGAACGGAGAGATCCGGATCAGTAACAATGAAGAGATCAAATTTGCAGGTAAAGCCATTGATGATAAACACCCAAGGACCGCGATGGGTTATACAACGGACAATAAACTCATCATTCTGGTAATCGAAGGGCGTAATCCGGGTATAGCCGAAGGGGCTACACTGACCCAG
>DAORJS010000110.1:0-8204 GCA_035439185.1 Chitinophagaceae bacterium | reverse complement strand
TTCTCCGCGGTTAACCTCACAACCCGCACTCCGCATTAAAAAATCCCCGAACTTTGCATCTTCAAAACCTTTAATATGAAAAAAATCCTTTCTGCTCTTTTTATCCTTACCATCTCTGCTCAATTATCCGCCCAAAAAATCATCCCCATCGAGTTCAATGGGAAAAAATATGAAGTCCTTGACATGACCCCCAAGGGCAAAGTGATGTGGGGTGGTAACAGCGAAGAAATCCCGGGTGATGCCGCCAAAAGTGAATCCAATGGTTCCGCCAATACAGCAGCGATTGTAGCTGTGGTGGGAGATAATACAAAAAATGCCCTGGAAGGAAAACCTTACGCAGCTAAACTTTGCAAAGAAGCCAAAGCTGGAGGTAAGGAAGACTGGTACCTGCCATCCAAAGATGAATCAGATGCCATCTACGCCTTTAAAGATAAATTCGCTGTTGAAGAAAGAGGAACCATCTGGACCTCCACCGAAGCCAGCGGAACCACGGCCGTTTCCAAATACTGGTACACCGGCGCATTCTATAATGTGCAGAAAACAGACAGCTATCATTTTGTTTGTATCCGGAAAGTGGATTGATTTTCGTCAGCATCCCGGAATTTAAAACCGATTTATCTCCTTAAAGGGAGATAGGGTATTACTTCGCTGTTTACCGGCAGCAACCGGCCAGATGCCGAAATTTTCCCCCGCAGAACAGCAAAAGCACTAATTTTATTATCAAATAAAAAACTACTACAATGAAAGGAACTCGTAATGTCGTTTTATTGTCCGTCGCAGCCCTTGTCCTGATCCTCTTTGTCTGGGGTTGTAATGGTTGTAACAATATTAAAGCCGCCGACCAGAAAGTGAAAAAGCAATGGAGTAATGTGGAGACCAACTATCAGCGCCGTACTGACTTATACAGCAGCGTGATCAAGACCGTGGAAGCTTCTGCAAATTTTGAAAAATCCACCCTGGCTCAGGTTGTGGAAGCAAGAGCCAAAGCGACATCCATCACTGTGGATATCAATGACCCCAAAACCCTTGAAGCATTTCAGCAGGCACAGGGTAATCTGCAAGGTTCTTTCAGCAGACTGATTGCCTCCTTCGAAGCTTATCCCGATCTGAAGACCACCAAGGCCTTTCAGGACTTCCAGGTACAGATTGAAGGAACAGAAAACAGAATCAATGTAGCCCGCCAGGATTTTAATAAATCTGTGGAAGACTACAACCTTAAAATTGTAAAGTTCCCAACCAGTGTACTGGCCGGGATGATCGGTGCCAAAGAGAAGCCTTATTATAAAGCTGATCCAGGTTCTGAAAAAAATCCGGATATTAAATTCGACATTAAGTAATGCGGATGTTCTCCCTTTTCAGAAGAAAAAAGTCATTCTTTCCCGAAGAAGACACCAGGCTGATCGTGAAAGCTATCCGGCAGGCCGAGAAATCGACCAGTGGGGAAGTGCGTGTGTTCGTGGAAAGCCGCTGCTCCTGGATGGATGCAATCGACCGGGCAGCCGAACTTTTCTTCCGCCTTAAAATGGATCATACCGAACAGCGCAACGGAGTGCTGGTATACGTGGCGATGAAAGACCGGCAACTGGCCGTTTTCGGCGACCAGGGAATCCATCAAAAAGTGGGAACCGAATACTGGAACAAACTGGTGGCAGAGATGCTCAGCAGTTTTAATAAAGAAGATTATGCCCAGGGCATTGCCGAATCTGTGATCCAGATCGGCAATGCCCTTCATACTCATTTTCCCTATGACCGGGATACAGACAAGAATGAACTGCCGGATGATATTGTATTCGGCAGATAATACCATATGAAGCGACTACTCCTTATATACTCACTGCTGCTTTCCTTTTTATCACAGGCACAGCATGAAGACAAAATTCCTCCCAGACCCAGTCCTGCGAAACTGGTGAATGACGAGGCAGGTCTCCTCATGCCTTATCAGGTGAAACAACTGGAAGACAAATTGGTGGCCTACGACGACAGCACATCTAACCAGGTGGTGATCGTGATCGTGGAATCACTCAATGGTTTGGAAGCTAACGAGTATGCCACTTCACTGGGACGCAAATGGGGAGTAGGAAACAAGGACTTCAATAACGGGGTGGTCGTATTGATCTCTACCGGCGGCGGCAGCGGACAAAGAGATGCCTATATCGCTCCTGGTTATGGGCTTGAAGGAGCCATTCCCGACATTACAGCCAAAGCCATTGTTGAAAATGAGCTGATCCCCAATTTAAAACTGGGCAATTATTATCGTGGGCTGGATGAAACGACCGATGCAATCATCAAAGCAGCTGCAGGCGAATACAAAGCACCCGCCAATTACGGCAGCAAGAAAAAGAAAGGCATTCCCATCAGTAGCATCATTTTTATCATCATTCTTCTGCTCGTCATTTTTGGCGGAGGTGCAGGAGGGGGTGGTACCTATGTTTCCCGTGGAGGCTGGACCGGCTGGTCGGGCGGAGGCGGAGGAAGTAGTGGTTGGTCCGGCGGTGGCGGCGGATTTGGCGGCTTCGGAGGTGGTAGTTTCGGAGGCGGGGGAGCTGGAGGAAAATGGTAGGGAAAGGCGAGTGGCTAGTGGCGAGTAGCTAGGGGGTATTAAAAGGGGCAATTTAAAAGTAGCATCGGATATCTGCAGAATTCAATTTATTCCTTTTAGATAAAGAGAAAGGCGAACCATTGGTTCGCCTTTCTCTTTAAAATACCAGCTTTATTAAAATCCCTTTTTATCAGCTTCAGGTAATTTTGTTTTGATATAATCAGTCAGTTCTTTTAATGCAGTATTGGAAGGGTCTTCTTTCGACATTTTAGACTTGGCAGAGAGAATACCTTTCAGAATCATTCCATTGATATAAAAATCAGTCTGACTCTTAAATGCCTCCGGTATTGCATCCCGGAACTTCACAATTTCGTCAATGCCCCAT
The DNA here is from genome assembly GCA_035439185.1 of Chitinophagaceae bacterium. GTDB lineage: Bacteria > Bacteroidota > Bacteroidia > Chitinophagales > Chitinophagaceae > JJ008. The sequence continues at coordinate 5,280 of DAORJS010000110.1, read as the reverse complement.
TTAACTTTATCTGTATTTTTTAATGCGGACAGATAAGTGCTGAGCCCGTTTAACGCATCAAACTTGCCCTGGCTCAGAGGCATTTTGGCAAAATCGCCGATGATTTTTTCAGCCTTTGTTTCATCTCCGCTCTTCATCAGTTCATTCATCAGTACATCGGCTAATAAACCGCCTTGTTCCTCTTTGTTCAATGTACTGATCACTGTTTGAGCAGCAGTCGCATCCGTTTTGATCAGCGCTGACAATGCATTTCCGGCAACAGTATAGGAAGAATCTTTTGTGGCATTAATGAAAAGGTCATTGTAATTCTTATTCTGCAAATCTCCCAGTTTGCCAATCGCAGCAGCTCTTACCAGCGCATTTTTATCAGTCTTGGCCAGGTTCACCAGCACGTCCTCAGCTGCTTTCCGGATGGCTTCTTTTTTCATATCTGTTTTGCCAATTGCATAGGAACGAAGCCCATGATATTTGTCGGTCAATGCGGTTCGGATCAGGTCAACAGCTTTGGGGTCATCAGCTTTGGTGGCGGCAAAATCAATGGCTTCCTTGCGGTCCAGATAATTGCCCGCATATTTATATTGGTGGATATAATTATCAAGATTCTTATTGTCTTTTTTTGTCCAGAGCATCACTTTGTCTCCATCCACATTGATCAGGTCAGGTCTTTTTGTATAAGGAATCGTGAATGAATCCACGGCATTACCGGCCCAGACATTGTACCGGGTTTTGGCAGCGCCCTGATATACATCAATTGCCAATGGCAATTTGAAATACTTTCCTGTTTTTTGTGTTTGCTTAACAATAACAGTTGCTTTACCCGCAGCATCATCATAAACATAGTCAATGTCTGCGCTGGGATGACCATTACTGAAATACCATTGGTTAAAAAACCAGTTCAGGTCACGGCCGGTTACTTCTTCAAATGCCAGACGCAGCTGATGGGCTTCAGCTGATTTGAATTTATTGGTGACTAGATAATTATTGATGGCTTTAAAGAAAGCACTGTCACCCACATAGTTCCGCAACATATGCAAAATACGGCCACCCTTCTGGTAACTCACGGCATCAAAAACATCTTCTTTATCCGCATAATAAAAACGAACCAGGTCTTTCTTTTCACTGTTACTCTGCAGGTAGTTCTGCATGCCGTTATTGTTTTCAGCATCTCCTGCATCTTTACCATATTTATATTCAAACCAGAGCAGTTCACTGTAATCTGCAAAGGATTCATTGACCGTGATATTGCTCCAGCTTTCGGTGGTTACATAGTCCCCGAACCAGTGATGGAATAATTCATGCGCAATCACAGATTCCCAACCATTGCCATCAATCAACTGACGGGCAGTTTGCTGGGCCATATCCGAGTGAAGTGTGGCCGTGGTGTTTTCCATTGCACCGGAGATATAATCCCGTCCGGTGATCTGTGAATACTTGGGCCAGGGATATTCCACGCCGGTTATTTTAGAAAAGAAGCTCATCATTTCTGGAGTCAACCCGAATATTTTTTTGGCAACCGGTGCATAGGCTGGTTCCACATAATAATTCACTTCTTTACCCTTCCAGCTGTCTTTCACCACAGCATATTCACCTACACCCAGAAAAAACAAATAGGGCGCATGTGGCAGTTCCATCTTCCAGGTATCGGTACGGGTGCCATCGCTGTTTTTCTTTTGGGTAACCAGTTTTCCATTGGAAAGGGTGACGAATTTATTGTCAACTGTCACTGAAATTTCCTGGGTCGTTTTCTGATTGGTCTTGTCAATTGTCGGGAACCAGGCTGAATTGGATTCTGTTTCCCCCTGTGTCCAGATTTGTGTGGGTTTATCTTTCTCTTCTCCAAGCGGATTAATAAAATACATCCCTTTAATGCCCAGCATAGAGTTCTCGGCATATTTCTCTTCAAACTCATTGGGCTTTGCGGTATACTCAATATAGACCGTATAGGTCTCAGTGTTTTTATAAGTTTGATCCAGTTTTATCTTAAGCTGAAAATCATCATACTGGTATTGAAGGTCTTTTACTTTGCCTGCTTTCAGTATCGCTACTTTTCTGAATTCCATTCCCTTGGCATCCAGGGTAAGACTATCAGTGGGGTAAAAATGAGGTTTAAGACTGATCCAGGCCTTCCCGATCAGATGGGATTTACTGAGGTCTGGCCTTACATCCAGTTTGGTATGTACCAGGTTATTGATCCGGGCTGGTGTTTCGCGGTAATTTTTTTTCCAGCTGGTATCTGCTTTTGGCTGGGCTACTGCGGTAAAACCCAGAAATAGCATCCAGCCGGACAATAAAAGATATCTCATAAAAATATTTTAGATGTGCAAAAGTAAAAAACAGGGGCTGTATTGGGCTGATCTCTTTCTTCCGGGCCGGGTATTTAACAAGATGTTGGGGTCCGGAATAGATTGGTACTGCCAATTCAGTTAAATTTGTAACACACCAATTTCTTGCAATGAACCGTCTACTCATTTCACTGGCCCTTTGTGGATTTGTGCTCACTGCCTCTTCCCAGAAAGTATATTTCATGTACATCCAGACGGATCCGGCGCAGCCATTTTATCTCCGGATGAATGAAAAAACATACAGTTCAGCTGCATCAGGATACCTGATCATGCCGAAATTGAAGGACAGTACTTATTCTTTCAGCATAGGTTTTCCGGGAGCAAAGGGCGGTGAGTATGCTTTTGCAGTGACAATTGATAAAAAGGATCAGGGCTTCCTGCTGAAAAATTTTGCAGAAAAAGGCTGGGGTTTATTCAATCTCCAGACGCTGTCCGTTCAAATGCCGCAGGGTGCGGGAGAGAAAAAAGAGCAGGCAGCTGTGGCTGAGAATAAAGATGCATCAGATTTCACTAATATACTGGCCAAAGCGGCAGACGATCCATCCTTAAAAGAAAAGCCGTTGCCAGCGCCTAAGAAAGAAGAAGTAAAAACGGTAGCCGTTGTTCCGGTGCCTGATAAACCAGTTATAAAAGAGGAAGTAAAAACGGTGGCTGTTACTCCGGTTCCTGTTGATCCGGTTGTAAAAGAAGAAGTCAAAACCGTTGTAGAAAAAACAGAACCGGTAGTAATGGTTCCTGTAAAGGAAAAAGAAGTGATCACCAGCCCTGCAGTCATGGATTCTGCAAAAACGGCTACCGCCCTGGTAACCGATGATAAAAAAAAAGCCCTGTTGAAAGAGGAGCCTCCGGTTAAAAAGGATCCTGATCCCGTCATCACTGATAATCCTCCTGTAACTAAGGACAGCTTGGTAGCGGTTAATGAGCCGGAGAAGCCGGTCATCGCTGTCAAAGAAGAAATAAAAACGGATCCTGTTCCAATGCCGGTAAACCGGGAAGAAACAGCAATAAACTATAAACCATCCATCGTTACCAGAAGATCTGAAAGTTCTACTACTGAAGGATTCGGATTAACTTTTATTGATACAGAGGATGGAGGAGGAACGGACACTATCCGCATTTTAATTCCCAATCCCAGGCCGGTCGTGCCGGTACCTGTTAAAGAAGAGCCCAAAGAGGAGAAAAAATTCCTGGATCAGCCGGTCACTGCAGATACAGTAAAGCAGGCAGAAGTAAAAAAAGCTGATCCGGTTAAAGAGGAAAAGCCCCTGATTACAACGGGATCAGTTACACCTGTAAAAACCTGTACATCAGTGGCAGAGGAGGCTGATTTTTTGCGGTTACGCAAGAAGATGGCTGCTGCAACTTCAGATGATGGAATGATTGCTGAGGCTAGAAAGCTGTTTAAAACAAAATGTTTTACTACGATTCAAGTCAGGAATCTTGGGGCATTATTTTTAACCGATGAGGGGCGATATCGTTTTTTTGATGCAGCCTATCCATTTGTTTCAGATCCGGTGCAGTTTGGATCCCTGGAATCGGAGTTAAAAGATACTTATTACATCAATCGTTTTAAGGTTATGCTCCGGCAGTAAGCCCTTAATTTATTCATCAGTATGCCCCGTTATTTTTTAGCAGTATCGTATAAGGGAACAGCCTACCGGGGATTCCAGGTACAGGAGAATGCGCATACGGTACAGGCGGAAGTGGAGAAAGCGCTGACCATATTGGTACCAGGGTTAATGGAACTCACAGGGTCTTCCCGTACAGATGCGGGGGTGCATGCCCGGCAGAATTATTTTCATTTTGATTGTCCGGAACAAGTGGAAACTTATCGGGGCATTAAATCATTGGAGCAGTTGGTTTATAAATTGAATGCGGTGTTACCAGCTGATATTGCCGTCCTGTCTTTGCATAGAGTGCCGGATACAGCGCATTGTCGTTTTGATGCCATACAAAGGGAATATCGCTATTATATCTACAGGAAAAAGGATCCTTTTCTCAGGGATCGTGCTTACTATTTTCCATTTCGGTTGCAGGAGGATTTATTACAGGAAGCAGCAGAGATGCTGAAGGAATACAATGATTTCACTTCATTTTCCAAGCGGAATACGCAGGTAAAGACTTTTATCTGTGCTATCACAGAAAGTAAATGGACGAGGGAAGGGGACATGTTGATCTATGAAGTGGCGGGGAACCGTTTTTTGAGAGGGATGGTCAGGGCATTGACAGCCACTATGTTACGGGTAGGAAGAGGGGTGATAAGTATGGATCAGTTCAGGGAAATCATAGAAAGCAGGGATTGCACCAGGGCCAGTTTTGCGGTTCCGCCGAATGGATTATTCCTGGAGGCGGTCAGATATCCACAGGGCTTCTTCGATTAAGGCGCTCAACCCATTTCAGCAACATCTATAACTCATTGATAAATAATGTGATTTTGGACCAGTCAAAATCATCATTAATTCGGCTTGTCAAATGGGGCAAAAAAAGCATAGAATGTGAACAAAACTTGCATGAAAAATTTGTCGGGAACTTACTATCCCTTACCTTTGCTGCCCGCTCTGAAAAAAAGGAGCGAGTTCTTTTCAAAACAGTTTGATTTTCACGCCAAAAGATTCGAAAATTTTTCAAAATAATTCTCGAAAAATTTGGTAGAAATAAAAAGGCCCTTACCTTTGCACTCCCAAACAAAAACGGGGTGCTGGTAAAACGGCAAAAGATCTTTGAAAGTTGGGAAACAATAGCACTTATCCCGCAGGTATGCGGGGTAAAACTAAAAGGTAAGTCAAGCTAAATACAATTTAGATTTGACACGTTTAATTTTGGTTGTCTGTGACGAAAGTTGCAGCAACACTTTGAAGTTAAATAGTCAGTAATCAAACATCATTTACAATGGAGAGTTTGATCCTGGCTCAGGATGAACGCTAGCGGCAGGCTTAAT
>DAORJS010000109.1:0-8237 GCA_035439185.1 Chitinophagaceae bacterium | reverse complement strand
TCCTCATAATCTGCCAGTAACACTTTCAGATACAGGGTGCGGCTGCCAAAATCATCCCATTGAGGATGGATATAGAAATTATAGACGGTTTGGGAGAATTCAAACTCTGAATAAGTCCTGCCGTAAAAAGGCGAGCGCTGATCTTCTTCGCTGATATAGATATGCCGCCAGTTATAAAAAGGTTCTATGTCCTGCATACGTCATTACAAAATTAACGCATGTGGTATTAAATCCGCAGCATTTCAAAAACTGCCTTGAGCAGGATGAAGCCGAATATCAGGAATAATCTTTTGCGGTTCCTTCCCCCTTCCCTGTCTTCAATAAAAAAAAGGTAGCGCATCGGCAGGTAGAAAAAAACAAATAAAGCTGCCAGAAAGAAAAACAGGAAGATAATGGTGCCGATACTTTTTTTATCCACGCGGTCCAGCATCCCCATGATCCCTTTTTCCCAGAATATAAATGAGATGATGGATACACCTGCCACCAGCAACAGATCAGCCAGCATTTCCTGCCGGTATAAACGAACCGGGTCAGGCGGCTTTTCAAAACTTCGGTTCAGTTTATTCCGGTAAGCCAGCCAGGTGCCGAAAGTAGATAAAAATGTGGCCGCAGCAATGACCTGCCAGCTGGCCGATTCTCCCTTTTTAAAAGCCGGCATCCCAATTAAGGATCTGAAGCCGGGTTCCGAAACAATGACCATGAAGAAAATAATAAACCAATGACCGATCACCAGGAATAAAACATATGGAACCGGTTGAATATTTTTTCCCTGAGTACTCAACCGGTAGCTCAGTGGCAAATGTTTAAGCGCCGCTCCAACGAGGTAGAGCAAGAGCGAAACCAGCATCATATTATAAAAAAGAGGCGACCGGATAAAATCACCCAGGGTAGGAAAGACAAATCCCAGTGTAAAACTGATCAGTACCACCAGCCAGTCAAAGAGCGCTGCCCGGTTATGATTTAATTTTTCCCTGTTGATGGCCATCGAAGCTTCAGGATTTATTCCATAAATATTCCTTCAGGTTATGGTAACCCGGGGCCATAAATATACTTTGTTTTGGTTGCTGCATCATTGGCTCCAGTACGGGAGGAATGATTTGCAACTGATTTGTATTCCTTTCCACGGCATCCGGAAATTTCACAGGATGGGCCGTTTCCAGAAAAATGCCTTTCTCTCCGGGATGATCCTTCAGATAATTGGCTAATGCCAGGTAACCTACTGCACCGTGTGGATCCAGTGTATAACTGAACCGGCGGAAAACTTCCCCGATCGTTGCTTCCGTAGCGGCATCCGTAATGGTCGCTGCCGATAGTTTTTCTTTTAAAACAGGAAACTGATGATTGAATATTTCCAGTATCCTGACAAAATTGCTGGGATTGCCCACATCCATTGCATTGGATAAAGTAGGAACGGCTTCTTTGGGCCTGAGTATAGCTGAATACAAATAATCTGATACGATATCATTCACATTGCAGGCAGCAATAAAATGACTGACCGGTAAACCGGACTGCATAGCCAGTATCCCGGCGCAGATATTCCCAAAATTTCCACTGGGGACAGCAATCACCGGAGGCTGCAATTTGTTTTCCCATTGTTTGCAGGCAAAGAAATAATAGAACTGCTGTGGTAACCAGCGGGCTACATTAATGGAGTTGGCAGATGTCAGAAATAATTTTTGGGTGAGATCACTGTCTGCAAATGCCTGTTTAACCATGGCCTGACAATCATCAAAACTACCGGCTACTTCCAAGGCATGGATATTATGCCCCAGGGTGGTCAGTTGTTTTTCCTGTACCGGACTTACTTTACCGGATGGATATAAGATCACCACTTCCACTCCATCCACCTTAAAAAAACCGTTGGCAACGGCTCCACCGGTATCACCGGATGTGGCCACCAGGACCGTAATTTTTTCTTTCCTGTCTTTTGTGAAATAACCGAGGCAGCGGCTCATGAACCTGGCACCGATATCTTTAAAAGCCAGGGTGGGCCCATGGAATAATTCAAGAGAAGAAATATGATCCGTGACCGGCACAAGAGGAATCGGGAAACTGACTGTTTCGCAGACTATCCGGTACAAACTATCCTCATCTATCGTTGCACCCACATAAGGTTGAATCACCCGGAAGGCAATCTCTTCATTGGACATTTCCGGAAGCTTCCGGATCATCTCCTGATCCACCCGCGGAATGGTTTCCGGAAAATACAATCCCTTATCCGGCGCCTGTCCCCTGATAGCCGCTTCCCTGAAATCAGCCACTGGGGCCTGTTTATTGGTGCTGTAGTAGTTCATTTGTTTTTTTTTCAGTCAACAGTTTTCAGTCGGCAGTCAGCAGTCGACAGTCAGCAGTCAGCAGTCGGCAGTCGAGAGTTTCATACCTGAAGCGGCAGTTGAATAAAGAAAGGCGCAGGAAAAGGATCTGCTCAACTTCTAAACAACTTAACTTATCAACCACTCAGCTTCTCAACCACTCAACCTCTCAACTTCTCAACTATTCAACCATTCAACCACCACTCCCTTCTTATTAATCGTTGTTACATAAGTATTATAATCAATTCCGATCCGGTTGTACACATTTTTCATCACTGATTCCAAGGCATGGGCTGTAGCTTCATCCTTACTCAGCATGAAAACGGAAGGTCCTGAACCGGAGATACCGCCTCCCAATGCACCTGCTTCTTTACAATCCTTTTTTAATTGATCAAATCCGGGGATCAGGATACTGCGGACCGGCTCAATGATCACATCTTCCAAAGAGCGGCCGATGAGGTCATAGTCGGCTTTCATAAATCCCGTCACCAATCCTGCAATATTACCCCATTGCTTTATCGCATCTTTCAATAAAACCTGTTGTTTCAGGATCTGCCGGGCATCCGAGGTCCTTACTTCTATCTGCGGATGAACCACTGTTACAAAAAGATCGGGGGCGGGTATGGAAACAATATCCAGTGGATGAATGGAACGGATCAGGCTGATTCCTCCCAGCACACAGGGAGCGATATTATCCGCATGTTTTACTCCGGATGCCAGTTTCTCGCCGTTCATGGCAAACTGTACAATTTCATCAGTACTGAAAATATTACCCAGTAAATGATTGGCTGCTACAGCAGCACCTGCCGCACTGGCAGCACTGGAACCGATTCCGCTTCCGGGCTTGATATGTTTTTCGATACTGATATCAAAGCCAAAACGGCGACCAGTTTTTTCAAGGATGGAAAGCAAGACCACACCAGCCACATTTTTCTCAGGGTCTGTTGGAAGATTGAATGCATCCTGATTGCGGATAGTTACCACAGGTTCTTCCTTCAAACTTAATTCCATGATATCATTCGGCGCTGACAGGGCCAGTCCAAGGATATCAAATCCGCACACCAGGTTAGCCACCGTACCAGGACTATAAACTCTGATCTTTTTCATATTAATTTTTTGAAGCCCTGATAATATCAGCAAATACACCACTGGCGGTAACTTCTGCCCCGGCACCGGCTCCTTTTACCACCATGGGTTGTTCTTTATAGCGGTCTGTAAAAAATAAAACCACATTGTCTTTACCATACAGGTGATACAGATCATGTTTGGGATCGATATGCTGCAATCCTACAGAAGCTTTTCCTTCTTCAAATGAAGCCACAAATTTCAACTTGCAACCGGCAGCATTTGCTTTATCGAGCAGGGATTTAAAATGCGCTTCTTCCTTCCCCATTTCCTGATAAAAATTATCCACGGTTCCCTGCATACAGGCAGGCGGCATAAAGGAATGATTGCGGATCTCTTCCATTTCAATTTTAACTCCAGCCTCACGGGCCAGGATCATGATTTTCCGCATCACATCGGTGCCACCCAGGTCCAGTCTGGGATCCGGTTCGGTATATCCTTCTTCCTGTGCCTGTCTGACCACTTCTGAAAAAGGCCGGCTGCCATCATAATGATTGAAAACAAAATTCAGGGTTCCGCTGAGTACGGCCTGTATTTTATGCACCCGGTCACCGCTATGCACGAGGTCATTCAATGTGGCAATCACAGGAAGACCGGCACCTACATTGGTTTCAAACAGAAAGCGGCTGTTGTATTCCCTGGCCAGGTCTTTTAATTGCCGGTATTGCTGATACGGTGAGGAAGCGGCCACTTTATTACAGGCCACAACGGCAATACTTTTTTTCAAAAGCTGATCATATACTGCGGCTACTGTTTCATTAGCTGTGATATCCACGAATATGGAATTGCGCAGATTCCGGCTGATGATCTCATCCAAAAAAGATTGCAGATTGGCTTTTTCGCCATTGTCCAGTAATGATTTCCAGTTGGCCAGGTCAATCCCCTCTTCATTAATCAGCATTTTCCGGCTATTACTGAGTCCGGCCACTTTTACCTGCAGGTGCAATTGTTCCTGCAGAAAATCGAGTTGCTGTTGCAATTGCCCCAACAATTTGGCACCCACATTCCCGGTACCGGTGATAAAGAGATTGACCTGTTTGTAGGTGGTTTCAAAAAATTCCTCATGCAATACATTGATTGCTTTTTTCACATCAGCCGTTGCAATTACGGCTGAGATATTTTTTTCTGAAGAACCCTGTGCAATGGCTCTTACATTCACGCCATTTCTCCCCAATGCTCCAAACATCCGGCCGCTGACTCCGGTATGGTTCTTCATGTTTTCTCCCACAAGGGCAACAATCGAGAGACCTGTTTCTGTAATCAAAGGCTCCACTTTCTGCAAGGCGATTTCATTGGCGAATGCAGCGTCCACGGCCTGTCTCGCTTTTTCCGCCAGCTGGGTATCAATGCCCACGCAGATGGAATGTTCGGAGGAACTCTGGGTAATCAGGATCACATTTATTTTTTCATTGCTCAGGGCTTCAAATAATCTTTTGCTGAAACCGGGAATGCCGATCATTCCGCTACCTTCCAGACTGATCAGTGTAATGTTATTGATACTGGAAATCCCCCTTACGATATCGCCCTTGGCTTCGCTGACGGCTTCAATCACTGTACCCGGATCTTCCGGTGCAAAAGTGTTCTTAATCACCACCGGAATTTTTTTACCCATCACCGGCTGGATGGTGGGGGGATAAATGACTTTGGCCCCAAAATGAGAAAGCTCCATCGCCTCCTGATAAGAAATATTCGGAATGATGCGGGCATTGCTGGTGAGCCGCGGATCGGCTGTCATCATCCCACTGACATCGGTCCAGATTTCTGTTACGGATGCATGCACTGCCGCTGCGATGATGGCTGCTGTATAATCTGATCCGCCCCTGCCAAGTGTGGTGGTTACCCCGTTTTTGTCTGCTGCTATAAATCCGGGGAGGATGAATAAATCATTCCCTGAATTTTCAAAATAGCTGCGGATTTTTTTCCCTGTCTCCTCCACATTTACTTCTGCTGCGGTAAAACCTGAATCTGTTACAATCAATTCCCGGCTGTCTTTCCAGATTGCCTCAGTTCCGGTCGACTGAAAAGCCGCCGCAATGATTTGTGAGGAAAGCCATTCGCCATAACTGGCAAGGCGGTCTTTTGAGCGGGGAGTGAGTTCCCGTAATAAGAAAATACCGTTGCAGATATCTTCAATTTCATTGCAGGATTTTTTAACCAGACTGAGCAGGGCGCTTTGGGTAGCTACCGGAATCAGTTGTTTCACGGCTTCCAGGTGTCTTTGTTCAATGATGGAGAGTTTTTCTTTATAGATTTCTGTACCGGCTGCTGCTTCGGCCGCTGACTGCAGTAATATATCAGTTACCCCGCCCAGTGCTGAAACCACTACAATGGTTTTATCTTTTTTAATTTTCTCTTTTACTATTGCAATTACTTTTTTGATATTGTCAGCATTGGCTACTGATGTTCCCCCGAATTTTAAAACCTGCATATTGCTGTATTAACGATGAATGAAATAGATTGAAAGCAGCCATAGAACTTACCTGAAGGTCTGCAGCTATACGCCCGATGATTAATATGATTTTGTACAACCCTTAACGGGTTGTTGTAATAGTGGTAGTTGTGATGGAAGTCATCACGGAGAGAGAGGCAATATGTATGCAATGGTTGACCACTATTGATTAATGGTATGCAATATACAAATCAGAATTGAGATTTTAAATCATTAAGCGAGAGAATCTGCAGCTTTTTTCACGCTGCCGTATTGTAACAGGAGTTGCCGGGCTTTTTCGTAATCGCTGATCTTAGCTTTTTCCATCAGCATTTTAGTTCCTCTGTCAACCAACTTATCGTTCGTTAGTTGCATGTTCACCATTTTATTATCCTCCACCCTTCCCAACTGGATCATCACTGTGGTGGAGATCATATTCAATACCAGTTTTTGTGCGGTACCGCTTTTCATCCGGGTGCTGCCGGTTACAAATTCGGGGCCTACCACCACTTCAATGGGGAAGTCGGCTGCCGCACTTACGGGCGACTCAGGATTACAGGAAATGCTGCCGGTCAGAATACCTCTTTTCCTGCATTCTTCCAATGCCCCGATCACATAAGGTGTAGTGCCGCTGGCAGCTATACCAATTACCACATCTTTATCTGATACATCATATTGTTCCAGATCCTTCCAGCCCTGTTCCTTATCATCTTCAGCAAATTCAACCGCAGATGTTATCGCTTTTTCTCCGCCGGCAATGATACCAATCACCAGTCCGTAAGGCACTCCATAAGTAGGCGGACATTCACTGGCATCCACAATACCCAGGCGGCCGCTGGTACCGGCACCTATATAAAATAACCGGCCACCCATCAGCATTTTATCAGCCGCAGTTTCTGCCAGTTTTTCAATCTGGGGAATGGCTTTCTCAACAGCCATTGGTACGGTTTTGTCTTCCTGATTGATATTCCTGAGCAGATCCCCTACCGACATCTTTTCAAGTTGGCGATAGTTGCTGGTTTGTTCTGTAATTTTTTGAAATGCCATACGGCTTGCTTTAACTATGGTATTCGATTAATCCTTCCATCGGTGCCTTGATCACTTTGCCCAGTTCAAATTCGTAACTGTTGCAAAGTTGCTGTAACACATCCTTAAAACCAAATGCAACACTTCCGGTAAAATGTACCGGTAGTTTCCAGACTTCCCTGTATTTACAAAGATGATTGAAGAAAAAATCATTGAGCCCATCTTCAATAATATTCTCAATCATATAATGCCCCCTGTTCTCGGCCAGGAAGCGGGCAAAACCGGCCAGGTAACGGTTAGGTAAAGGTTTCTTGTAAACATTCTCCAGTATTTCAGCAGTATTGGTGGTATATGTCAGGTCAAACCGTCCCCGTAGTTCCTCATCAAAAGTGCCATATAAATAATACTGTATTACTTTTTTCCCCAGGTAGGCCCCGCTGCCCTCATCTCCCAGTACATAACCCAGGCCGGGGCTGTTCCTTTGTATTTTTCTTCCATCATAATAACAGGAATTAGAACCCGTGCCCAGTATACAGGCTAATCCTTTTTCATGACCGCAAAGTGCCCTTGCGGCAGCCATCAGATCATGGTTCACATCCACTTTGGCTCCGGGTAATACTTTTTGCAAAGCTTTCTTAACCGATTTGGCATTAACCGGGTTGGCACAACCGGTTCCGTAATAATGAATGGCATCAATGGAAATATTCCTGAGTTTGGGTTGCAGTTCCTGTTCCAGCAGGGTGATGATCTGTGCAGTATTGAGAAAATAGGGACTGATTCCCTGGGTAATAATTGTTCTTTTTCTACCGGCCCCCAGCAGGCACCACTCGGCCTTGGTGGCGCCACTGTCCGCAATAAGTTTTACCATCGGCATATACTCCTTTTGAAATGATCCTTCTTCAACAGCTGTTCCGTTCAAATCCAGTAATTTGCGACCTGAAACTGAACCTTTTCAGCAAATTACGCAATTAAAGATATGATGGGGAATAAAAAGTTACAGGTATGGCTGCCGTTATTATTCGCACTGGTAATGATTGCCGGGATGTTCCTGGGATATCGTTTGGGCAACCGGGGTAAAGGAAATGGTTTTTTTGCCGGAGATCAACGCAGTTCTTTACAGGAAGCACTTGACCTGATACGGTTGAAATATGTGGACTCCGTACAATTGGATTCACTGGAGGGCAAAGCCATTGAAGAAATGATGAGCGAACTGGATCCTCATTCTGTGTACCTGCCTCCGGTGGACTTAAAAGAAGCCAATGAAGACCTGGCCGGTAATTTCCAGGGAATTGGTGTGGAGTTCAATATTTTTAATGATACCGTGAATCTTGTTTTTATTATTCCCG
>DAORJS010000108.1:0-8276 GCA_035439185.1 Chitinophagaceae bacterium | reverse complement strand
TCATTGTCCTGAATCTGTATCAAAGATAGGGTGATATTTGGTACTATGCAAAACAAAGTACTAAATATTTTTGAATAATTTTTTGAAAACAAACATATTTAATTGATAATAAGCACTATAGGAAGTTTGCTGGATTTGCTGGCTTTTAAGTTATTTTGCCAATGCATAGGCTCATCCCGGTTTTTGTCGTTTTCCTTTTCTTTTCCTGTTCGAATAAGTATCGCCCTTTTCAGTCGCTTTATACCTTTAAAAGCGGGGATGGAAAACCAGATTATCGCCAACTTGATTATTGGGCTGCCCATCCCTGGAAACAAGATCCTTCTGATAGTGTGCCTGCAGGTCTGATTAGCTCACCCAAAGACAGTATAGCTGATGTTTTCTTTTTGCATCCCACCACATTTACTAAAAAAAGAGACCGTGAAAATCTGAATGCATTGATTGATGATGATTATATCAATGCAAAGACGGATTACTCCACTATATTATATCAGGCCAGTGTATTTAATGCACAATGCAGAATTTTTGCACCCCGTTACCGGCAGGCCCATATCTACAATTTTTTTAAAAAGGATAAAGAAGAAGCGGCAAAAGCATTTGACCTGGCTTATGAAGATATCCGCAAGGCCTTTCTGTTTTATCTTGAAAACTGGAATAACAAGCGTCCGATCATCATTGCCTCGCATAGCCAGGGAAGCTTGCTGGCAGAGCGTTTGCTCAAAGAATTTTTTGAGAACAAACCACTGTCCGGACAATTAGTGGTTGCTTATATAATCGGATGGCCCGTACCCAAAGAATATTTCAGTACACTTAAAATCTGTGAAGACTCCCTGCAAACCGGCTGTATTTGCAGCTGGCGTACGCTGAGGAATAATTTTATCCCCCCTTATCTGAAGAAAGAAAACGGGAATTCCTATGTGACCAATCCATTGAACTGGACCACCGGTTCTACCTATGCATCCAGACAAATGAACAGAGGATCCGTGCTTACTAATTTTAACAAAGTGTACCGGCATACAACAGATGCCCGGATCAGTAATGGATTTTTATACGTCAGAAAACCGAAATTTCCCTGGAGCTTTCTGTTTTTTACCAGGAACTATCATATTGCGGATATCAATCTCTATTATATCAATCTGCGGGATAATATCAAGGCAAGGATTGCGGCTTTCAGACCCTCATGAAAGTTTTTTTTATCGGCCTTTTCTTTCTATTACCTGAAAGATTCCTGAACATTCTATTCATTAGCAGTTGCAGTATCAGCAAACCAGCTTTAAATCCAGAGATCAAAACTTTGTTACTCACTTAAAAATTATATTCCCGGATTTAAGCTATCGGCAAAAAAAGTAAACTTTATTTTCAGCCTATTCCCGTTGCCTCAGCCATTTTTTTTCCTCTTCAGAAATAGCAATAATCGCATGTTTCTCCACTGCATTTATCACCACTTCATCCAATGCATCCACTACGCTGGTATAGCTCGCATTTTCAGCCGCTTTAATCAGCAGCATCAATCCCTTTCTGCCTTCCTTATACCTGATTGTATCATCCAATCTTTTTTGTTTACGGGAAATGACCTCGCGGAGTCCCGACAGGCTGGTTTCCTGTATCCTGTTTTCCTGCACTGCTTTTTTCCAGTCGCCTTCATAATAGTATTGTTTTCCTCCGGTAAGCAATATGGTCAGTGCATAGGAATCACCCAGTTCTGTGGGATTGTTTTTTGAATCTTTTGGCATGATCAGGGGCATAGCGCCGGGCCGGCTTAATTCGGCGGTGATTACAAAGAAACTGATCAGGAGAAAACCCAGGTCCACCATGGGGGTCATATCAATGCGGGGAACCGTTTTTTTCATCCGGCTTACTCCCGGTCTTTTTCTGGTAGTGCAGGCTACCGCTGTATCAAGCTGTGCCATAAGCAGTTTAATAATGAGACAGCGGATCCGGATGATTCCATAAAAGTCATTAGACCTGCTGATGACTCTCAGCCAATAAACTGATAAACAAGACTACCTTTAGTATTCAATCAAACGATCATGAAAACGATCATCATTCCCACCGATTTTTCCCCGGTTGCCACCAATGCGATGCATTATGGTTTGGAGATGGCCCGTTCCGTGAATGCCAGTCTCCTCTTATTTCATGCCTATCAGGTTCCGGTGAGTTATTCTGATGTGCCTATTATACTGGTTTCAGTGGATGAATTAAAGAAATCGGCAGAAGAACGATTGGAAACCCTGAAAAAAGAAGTGGAACATATCAGTTCCGGGGCGGTAAAAATTTATACCGAGGCGGTGATGGGCAACTTCAGTGATGAGTTGGAAAATATTTGTCAGAAAATAAATCCTTTTGCAGTGGTCATGGGCTCAAAAGGATCCGCAGGTATTGAAAGGGTATTATTCGGAAGCAATACATTAGCCGCTATCAAACATATTACCTGGCCGGTGATCGCGGTACCTCCGGGAAAGACATTTGGTAACGGGATTCAAAAAATCGGTTTTGCCTGTGATTTCAGGAATATTGTGGAAACCACGCCGGCCGCTGCCATCCTGGAAATGGTCAACACTTTTAATGCAGAACTGCATGTACTCAATGTGGATTATCACGATAAACATTTCAAACCGGATACACCCGAACAATCTGTGTTACTGCATACCTTACTGGAGTCTGCAAAACCAGTGTATCATTTTATAGAACACCGGGATGTGGAAGATGGTATCAATGAGTTTGCCGATAAAAATAATCTGGATCTGCTGATCACCATTCCGAAGAAGCATAAATTACTGGAGGGACTGTTTCACCGGAGTTCTACCAAGGAACTGATTGTCCATTCACATGTGCCGGTGATGTGTGTGCATGAGTAAATCCTTTTATTCCACCAGTACAAAAGCTGCCCAGCTGAACGGAGGATAGATTTCACGCATGGCGGTCCTGGCCTGGTAAAAGGCATCTTTGATGGTTGCACCAGCCAGCCAGTACTTATAAAATGCCGTCATCAGTAATGCCGTTTCCATATCCGGCACCTGCCAGAGGCTCAGAATCATTTTGTCGCAACCGGCCAGCTTGAACGCCCTTTGCAGTCCAAACACGCCTTCGCTTCCCCTGATATCCCCCAATGCAGTTTCACAGGCACTGAGCACAACCAGTTTTGTCTGACTCAGATTCAATTGGGCAATTTCATAAGCCGTCAGGATACCATCATCAACTCCTTTCAATGGAATATGTCCGCTCCAGGCATAATTCCCACCAGCCAGTATCAACCCATTTCGAAGCAAAGGATCATTAGCCAGTTTGTAGGTGTTTGTACCGGCACCACGGCCAATACCTGTGTCGCTGACTGATTGAATTAATTCCGGTACATAAAATCCATGGGTGGCAATATGTAATACAGCAGGTGAGTGACCATCCAGTTTTTTTACAGCAGATTCAGAAGCCTCTTTTTTCATATACAGTATTGCAGGAATAGCCTTTCTGTCAAAAAATTTTTTGATACTGTCAACTTCTGTTCCTGTAAATGGCAGGGCTGGCCAGCTGGCTCCACCCCCACGTGAAGTCAGGTTTTTGGCAGCAAGTTCCTGATCCCCTGCTTTCACAATGGAGGCACTATCCATACTGAAATCGGCATCACCCATCAGTACAATACTTCCCGGGCTGGTTTGAGGGTCATTCTTTTGAACTGTTGTTCTGAAAGCGATTTGCCGGGTACTTACATATTGCCTTAAGTCATACAAATCCTGCAATATTTTTCCCTTTCCCGCAGGAAGGGCATGAAAGGCAATACCATATAATTTTCCGGCTGGCGAAAAGGAAATTTTTTTAACTCCCGCCAGGTATTTTTCCAGCGGTTTCCATACCAGTTTGTACAATTGTTCAGCTGCATCTGAAGTAAAATTCATTGAAACCCCATAAAAGACCCTTGCTGTTCCAGTTGCTGATCGTCCAGCCATATTGATCAGATCCTGTAACTGCTTTTCTTCAAATAAGGGAACAAAGCTGGCCTTGCTTTCCTGTTTACGGATTATATAAGCAGCATAGATAATACTATCTGTTTGCCGATGATTGTAATACCTGAAGCTGACAAATTCAATAGCAGCTTCATCTGTATCCATTCCTGCCTGCACCTCTTTCATAGAAACACGCAGCGCTGTTTGTTGTTCCCTGAATTTTGCAGATTTCATGCCCAATTCTTTCTCCAGTTTTTCTGCAGCTGCTTCTTTATCCTGCAGGTCTCTGATACGTTGTGAAGCTGGCAGGGCATACTGGGCAGAAAGGATCATCCGGACAGATTGCCATTCAGCTATCCGATGCAGCACTGCTGTATCGCTGGTTCTGTGGATATAGTCCAGCATAATGCGGGTATCCGCCAGGGAAAGGGACTTGAAAAAAAGCAGGAGGTTGACATTATTATTCACGATCGTATCCGATGCAACCGGGTGATTGAACAGAAAGCTATGATTGCAATCATTGAAAAAAAGATTTTCGCTGATAAAGCCGGCTTTTTCTTTTTCAGATAATACGGGAAAGGAGGCCTGCAGGCTTTTCATGGTCTTTCCGCTGCTGCTGAGCAGCAGGGGTTCTGCTTTATCAAATTCTTTCAGGTTCATATAAAGTAGTGCCAGATCATTTTCTGAATCTGCAGTAAGCGGATGATTTTCCCCTAAGAGCTTTTTTCTTTTTTCAATGGCCTGCAGGTATAGTTGTTCAGATTCCTTTAGTCTAACCTGCCATTTCCGGTATAGTGCGGCCAGATTATTCAATCCAATCGCCAGAGTCGGGCTGTTTTCAGGCAAGGTTTTTTCCCAGATGGCATTAGCCGATCGTATCATTGGTTCTGCCTGGTCAAATTGCCCTTTATGGATGTAGAGTCCCGCCAGATTGTTCAGGCTGTTCGCATATTCATTATGATTTTCACCGAAAATGTTCTTCCTGATATCCATTGCCTCACGGTACAGTTTTTCTGCCTGATCAAATTGTTTTTGCTCTTCGTAAACTGCTGCCAGGTTATTCAGGGCTAATGCATAATAAAAGTGACCGCTCCCCAGTGAATTTTTCCAGATTGCTGCTGCCTGTCTGTATAAGATCCCTGCTTTGTCAAGCTGGCCCATTTCCATGAAAATAGTCCCCAGATTATTCAGGCTCATGGCATAGGATGGATGCATTTCTCCCAACAATTTTTTTCTCAATTCCCTGGCCTCCTGGTATAAAGGTTCTGCTTTATCATAAATACCACGGGTATGATATAAAGCAGCCAGATTGTTCAGTGTGGTTACATAGGCCGGGTGTTCTACCCCAAGAGCAGCTGCTGTTCTTTCTTTTGATTCCAGAAAACAGGCTTCTGCTTTATTATAAAGCCCCAATGTTTCATAACAGGTAGCCAGATTATTCAGGCTTTGGGAATAATCCGCATGATTGACTCCAACTGTATTTTTCCGTATCTCCAGTGCCCGGATATACAATTGCTCTGCTTTGTTATAATCGCCTGTCGTTAAATACAATTCTGCCAGGTTTCCGATACTACTGGCATAGTCAGGATGGTTTTCACCCAGTGTTTTACTGTAAATCTCAACCGCCCTTTTATAATTCTGTTCGGCCTCTGCGTGACGGCCAAGAACAGCTTGTATAAAACCCAGATTATTCAGGCTTTGTGCATAATCAGCATGTGTTTCTCCCAGTACCCGTTTCCGGATATCCAGTACTTTTAGTTGCAATGTTTTTGACTTTTCGTACTGGCCCATCTCACTATATAGCGTTGCTAAATTGTTCAGGGCGCTGGCGTAAGCAGGTACATTTTCGCCACTGAGTTTTTGGAACAGTTCACTTGCCCTGATAAATAATTGTTCCGCTTTTTGATAACGACCCAAAAACTGATAAAGAGAAGCAAGATTATTCAGATTTTTGGCATAGATCGTGTCCTGTCCGCCACTGAATTTTTGTGCAATCCGGTCGGCATTAAGATATAGCGATTCTGATTCACCGAATTTTCCTGTTTCCCGGTAAAAATGAGCCAGCCTGTTCAGCCCGGATATGTATTCAAGCGACTGCTCCCCGCTGATCAAAAGGGTGAGTTCATTATTCTTACGTAACCAT
Organism: Chitinophagaceae bacterium; assembly: GCA_035439185.1. GTDB lineage: Bacteria > Bacteroidota > Bacteroidia > Chitinophagales > Chitinophagaceae > JJ008. The sequence goes on along the minus strand of DAORJS010000108.1, from coordinate 2,198 downwards.
TTCTCTGCTTCCGGGTAATGATACAGTTGCCAGTGACTCATGGCCAGGAACATGATCATGCCATTATGGAAAGGGCTTTTTTCTCCGAATTCCGCTTTGGTTGTTTCGATGGCTTTTTCGGCTACGGGGATCAGCTTTGCATATTCCCCTTTTTCAAAATGATCCATCACCTGCTGTATAAGCGGCAGTGATTGCTGCTGTGCGCTGGTAATAAATGAAAGATGGAGCAGCGCCAGAATAAGCAGGAACTTCATGGCGATCGGTTTTGGTGAACAGGACTGTTAATGTACCAAAACTTTGAATGAGCAGCAACTAATAACCCGGGATTTATTACTCAATCAACACAAAGGCGGCCCAGTAATAAGGCGCATATTTTTTCCGCATGTCCGTTTGTGCCTGACTAAATGCGTCTTCTATTTTCTTTCCGCTCAGCCAGTAACCATAAAATGCGGTCATCAGCTCTGCGGTTTCTTTATCCGGTACCTGCCAGAGACTGACAATCAGTTTTTTGACCCCGGCCATTTTGAAGGCGCGTTGCAATCCAAAAACGCCTTCGCTTCCTTTTACATCTCCTAATGCCGTTTCGCAGGCGGAGAGAACCACCAGTTCGGTGCTGGATAAATTAAGCTGAGAGATCTCATACGCTGTCGCTATGCCATCTTCCACTCCTTCTACCGGTGATTTACCACTCCAGGCATAATTGCCACCCGAAAGTATTAATCCGCTTCTTAGCAATGGGTTGTCGGCTAGTGAATACGTGTTTTCATTGTTCAGCCCGGCTTCTTTTCCTTGTTTATCCGGCTCAGGAAGAAAGAAGCCGTGGGTAGCGATATGTAAAATCTGTGGCGAATGACCACTCAATGCTTTCAGATTTTCTTCGGAGGCTGCGGTTTGAGTGAGTGTCTTTGTGCTGACTTTATTCTGATTGAAGAGGTTGCTGATCTTTTTTACCTCCTGGGCTGTGCCGGGAAGGTTGGTCCAGGTGCCGCCTCTTCCGCCACGATTTGGCGGGACGATGAAGTTGGTAGAAGCAATTACAACTCCGGTTTTTTGTTTTACCAATGCAGTACTGTCCATTGTAAAACTGGCATCGCCAAATAAAGTAATACTTTGTGGTTTAGTTATTTCTTTATTTTCTTTCCGCAGTGCTACCTGTCTTGTGCTGGTAAATTGCTGCAACTGGTATTTGTCTATCAGTATGGTGGTGCTGTCAACCGGCAAGGCATGAAAGGCAATGTTATATAGCATGCCGGCCGGGGAGTAGCTTATTTTTTTGATCCCATTTAAATAGGGCTCTAATGGTTCCCATACCAGCTTGTATAATTCTTTGCCGAGTGCTGCGGCAGATGATTTGCTTTTTAATTCCGCACCACGGTAAAATTTGCTGACCATGTTGGTGGCTGTGTTACCGGCGCTGTCAAATAGTTTTTGTAACTGCTTTTCTTCAAAAAGCGGGACGAATACAGGAATTGAATCGTTTTTTGATAGAATATAAGCGGCATACATAATGCTATCGGTCAGCATTACATTGTAAAAATGAAACCTTACAAACTCAATAGCTGCCTCGTTTTTTTCCAATTTTTCCCTGACTTTTACTTCGGTAATATTCATCTCCAGCTGCTGATTGGAGAATTCGGCCGATGTACGGATTAGCTCTTTTTCCATGGTCTCGGTGTATTTTTCAATGCTGTCCAGGTATTTCAGCCGCTCCTGAATGGGCAATGAGTACTGCTTTGCCAATCTTTTTTTGCTGTCAAGCCATTCGGTGAAGAGTTTTTTTACTTTATCATCCTGACTTATTCTTGAAGTCTCTATCATTTGTTTGGCGTTTAACAACATAAACGACTTTATGAACAACAGCTGATTGAAATTACTGTTTTGAATCTCTGTAATCGGCTTACAGGTCATTAACAGGCTATTGGGCTTTGACGCAACATTATCAAAGCCCCACTTTAAAAAAAATTCTCTCTCCTTTTCCGAAAGTGTTAAAAATGTTTTATTAATATGTTGCTCTATTATCTTTCTGCTTTCACTTAATAAGGGTCCTGCTTTTTCACATAAACCCTGCGCCATGTAAACACCTGCAATATTATCAAGGCTTATTGCATAATCTGGATGGTATTCACCTAAAAAATATTTTCGTATTTCTTTTGCCCTGATATATAGCGACTCAGCTTGGGGAAAGTTTCCCCTTTCTT
>DAORJS010000107.1:0-8311 GCA_035439185.1 Chitinophagaceae bacterium | reverse complement strand
ATCATCAAACCCAATTGCTTGAAAAAGCAAAAGTCAGTCACCGTGATTCACCGGGTGATATCCTGCTAACTGCGGTTCCCAACCGGCAATTTTTGTCCGCAAAGTATTCTAAAGGAAAGGGGCTTTTTAATTTTCATAGCTGGAGGCCCTATTATGCTGATCCTTTATTTACTTACTCACTTTATGGCGAAAATGTGCTGAATACCTTTCAGTCTGAATTGTATTATATCTATAATCAAAATGAAAAGACCAGTGCGGTTGGTTTCACTGGCACGTATGGAGGCTGGTTTCCCTGGTTAACAGCAGGCACCGAATACACATTTAACCGGAGTGCCGAATTTGGTACAGGGTCGAGGCAGTGGGACCAGATTGACAGCAGGGCAGGACTGAGCATACCACTTTCTTATTCAAAGGGTCAGACCTTCCGGAATTTTAATGCGGGCAGTTATTATGTGCTGCGTAATGAATTCAATAAAGGTTTCTATAAGGACTCGCTTGGCAATACATCACTCAGTTACCTGCTTCATACTTTTTCCTGGAGTCAACAGGTTCAGCGGGCGGTTCAGCATATTTATCCGCGGTTTGCTTATTCGGTCAGCGCCAATCACCGGCATGCCATTTCCAATGCAAAAGGGTACCAGTTTATAGGTTCAGGTGCCTTGTATATTCCCGGTTTAATGAAAAGCCATAACCTGGTTTTCACCGGTTCTTTCCAGCAAAGAGATACTTTGTCGCAAGTGGTATTTGCCGATCGCTTCGCTTATTCCAGGGGGTTCACCGGCCGTTATTTTTCGAGGATGTGGCGCTTATCTGCGAATTATCATTTACCGTTGATCTATCCCGATTGGGGCTTTGGCAATATCCTTTACCTGCAGAGAATCAGGCTGAATGCATTTTACGATTACAGCAAAGTGTATTCAAAAGATAAGACCCAGTTCCGTGACCAGCGAAGTGCCGGAGGAGAACTCTTTGTCGACACCAAGTGGTGGAACCAGTATCCACTGAGCTTTGGATTCAGGGTCAGTTATCTGATGGACCCTGATCAGTTTGATGGACGGAAAGGAACCAGGTTTGAACTGGTATTACCGGTCAATATTCTGCCTCGTTAATAGAGATAAAAAATACCCGGGAGCGGGTACAGCGTTCATGCTGGTTGGAATTAATTTACAGGTCAAATCAGCGGCCTTCATGCGGACACTTCTTATCTTTTTTTGTTTATCCGGAACGGTTCAGGCACAAATTTTCCCTATTGATAATGACAGTGCTTTTGTCAGGTTCCAGGAAGGCTTGCCGGCGATGGAACCATTTGATACCGCTCAGCGATGGGAAAAAGCAGATGGACCTTACCAGTATATTGTAAGCTCCGATGATTTGTATGATTTGTTTGGATATGAGGTGTTCAGCCGGTTCCGGGACTTTGATTTTAAAAAATACCATATTCTGGGACTACAAACCTGTTCCAAATGTCAGCTCACTTGCAGGTTAGCCGGTATGCAGCCCGGTTGTCATGCAGATCGATGCTGTACCAGCTGGGTATGGATGATCAGGGAAAATGACCGGGCTTTCAGCCTGATACCTTCTCTTACGATGGAAACAGATAAAACTGATACATTAACGATATCGGCAAGAAGAAATTACCGGGATACAGTATTGGGATTACCTGGCGAAAAAAACAGAAAATACTGGTACACCAGTGCAGGTGGTGACTGTCATGCAAAATTCAGTTATGCCCTGTTACAGGATAAATATTTTCCGGTAATACTGATGAAGGAATGGAATTACTACGGAGGTTGCCGGGCAGGAGGTTACTGGGAGTACACAATACAATTTAATCAGCCGGAAAAAAACAGGCATTACGTAAAAAGGACTATTCTGATGGAAAGATGGAAGAATGACTGATCCAGGAGTTTAGAATCGCCTGCGGTTATCGCCATACCCGGGTTTACGGAATCCGCCGCTGCCACCGCTACCGCCGCTTCCACCTTTGTAACCGCCACCACTACCGCCTTTATATCCACCTCCGCCACCTGAGCCGCCTGGACGATCTTCAGCAGCTTTTACGACCAGTGGTTTTTTGCCAAGGGAAATATCATTCAGGTGCTCAATGGCATCCCTGCCATCAGCTTCTTTTTCCATTTGAACAAAGCCAAATCCACGGCTCTTGCCAGTCTCCCGGTCCATGGATACTTTGGCTGATAATACCTTTCCGAATTTTTCAAAAATCTCTTCCAGTTCAGCATCATCAAGGTCATAAGGAAGGCCTGCAACAAAAAGGTTCATACGTTCGTTTTAGCAAATGTAATCATCTCGTGAACTGCAAAAGCAGGACCGGGGTCATAATTTGTCAATAATTACTCACAAATCTGGTTACAATATGTATTTTTCCGGGTACCCAATTGTCAAAGAGGGCAGACTCATGAGTGGCAGATACCCGGTATTACTGATCTTGGTTTTAATTCCGTTTTTCGGATCTTCTCAAAATTATCAGGCGGTCCATGGGTCTTCCTATGCCGGTAGTCTGGGCGTAACCAATAACCCGGCTTCTATTGTACATGTGCCTTATTCCTGGGATCTGACCCTGTTTTCGGTGCAGGCCAGGCATAGCAGCAATGCGGTTGTTATCAATAATTTATCGCTTTTATCGTCCTCTTCAAATACCAGTATTGACCCGGTGCAGGGAAGCAATAAGTACTTCCTGATGGCCAATCAGGACGCCAGAATACTCAATGGAAGAATCCGGCTCAACGAAGAATCTGCCATTGCTTTTGGGGCCGCAGTCAGGTCGGGACAATCTTTTAATACCAGCATGGTCAGTTGGAGAGATACCATTAGCTCTGTCCGTCAGTTCATGTCTGATAATTTTGCCAATTCCCCTTTATCGGCTTATGTCAGGGGCCAGGCCTGGGCAGAAATCTATGCTACTTATGCCCGAAGACTGATGGAAAATGATAATGGGATACTGAATGCCGGAGTCACTTTAAACATTAACCGGGGTATCAGTGCCGCTTATGTGAACAGTACTGAATTGTATTTACAGCCCGGACAGGTGCATGGACAGGCAGGTTATCTTTTAAATGACGGCAAATTGGATTATGGGTATTCTTCCAATCTGGATGAATGGGATCAACCAGGCACCAATGAAGAATTGAGGAAAGCCTTCCTGAAAAAAACATGGTCTTCCCTTTCATTGAATCTGGGCGCAGAATATATTATTCCGGCTGAAGATGAGGATTATTACAAGTATGATCTTAAACTGGGCGTATCCTTACTTGATCTGGGATTTAATAAATACCAATATAGCAGTAACAGCCGTAGTGCCGTCATGAGCCTTGATAATATTTCTGATTCGCTTGTTGAAGCAACTTTTGGGGGATTGGAAGCTACCCGTGACCTGCCCGACAGTATCGCGCAGATAGCGGGGTCTATTCAGCAATTGGCTGGTTATTTCAGGGTCTTTACACCGGCCAGACTGGTGGTGAATGCGGATAAAAGAATCACCGGAAATCTCTTTATTAATGCTGAACTAACGCTTCCCATTACTTCATTGCTGGGACAGAAAAAACTATATGTCAGGGAAATGAGTCTGGCTGCTTTGACAGCCCGTTTTGAAACCAGGTCCATTGGGGTTTACCTTCCGGTTACTATAAATACCCGGGGTGAGGTATGGATGGGTGCAGCCATCAAACTGGGTCCGCTGCTGGCTGGCGTTCATAATCTTTCCAATGTTTTTACAACAAATACCATGCAGCACGGGGGGGCTTACCTCGCTTTCAATATCAGGCCTTTCCGGAATAGGGATAAGGAAGAGCGAGCCCCGGGTGAAAAAAGAAACAGGAGCGGGGGAGGCAGGAAAGGAAGCAGGTATGGTTGTCCCGGATCGGTACTCTGACCCAAAATTCCGGCCCCCGATTTTTAATTTCAGGCAACTATTCCTCTTTTCTTCCGTTATATCTAATTCCGGTTGTTGGGACTTGTCGGTCCATTACGTATTTTCAAACTGGAAAATCAAAATTATGCGGGCATTATTCCTTTGTTTGCTGCTGATACCGGCAGTTAGTTTATTCTCCCAATTTGAGAAATACCAGGAGGGTTATCTCGTGCTGGTAACCGGTGATACCATACAGGGACATTTGTCCTGGAAAAAGAACAGTACTCCTTCAGACAAAGTCAGTTTTAAAAAGCATGAACTGGATCACCCACAGGTTTATAACTGGGGACTGATTGCCGAAATACTGGATAAGGATAAGGAGCAGCAAATGATGGTGGTCAACCTTAAGAGAAACCTGGAATATATCAGTGAGGATGATTATACCATCATGCTAAAAGACAGTACCGCTGAGGGGCCGGTGCCGCTCAGGCCATTATATAAAGGGAAAAAATTGTCGCTTTATACATTGTATGATAAATCTCCTTTCTTCTTTGTTTATGATGGAAATCAGGTAAGGCAACTTGCTCAGAAATACCGCTATCTCACTCCCACTGAGCGTATGTTTGACTATGAAAGGGGAAGACGTTTTCATATCACGGATGAGTTTAAAGGGGTGCTGGCGGCTTATTATGATTTTTCGGATGACCGTAAAATGCGCTACCTGCTGGCCAATACCCTTTTTGAAGACCGGGCCATGAAAGTCCTGATCTCAAAGATGGATAGTAAATTGTGGTAGGTACGACTCAATCTGCAAATCTGGCATACCCGATATCAACGGCTTCCTTTTTGCTTATTTCAATCTGAAATAACCAAAACATGGAAATAGAAATATTCAGTCTCGCCGATTTTGCACAGGATAATCAGTCCAAATTAACCATTGTAGGCACATTTGATAGCATCAATGCCCGCCAGTTTCCGGTTCAGCATGCCTCCTGCAGTATTGCCTGCAGGCTTCGATTTGCTGACAAAGAGGCGGGTGATCATTCATTTAAGCTCAGGCTGATCAATAAAGAAGGAGTGGAAGTGATCCGGCCGGTGGAGGGAAATCTCCAGATCGGAAAACCCGAAGGCAGGGAACTGGTTACCATCAATATCGTTGTTAATTTTAATCAGCTTCAGTTTGAGAAACCGGGGCGTTACTCTTTTGAATTATATATTGATGGGGAATGGAAATCCGGATTGCCATTGTTCCTGAATCAACAGGCTTAAAAGGACTGGTTGATCAGAGCCCATTTTTACTCTTCCTGTTTAAAATAAAAAGTAAACAGGCGTAATACGGTTTTGATAAACAGGTAACAGCATCTTTGCCAGATCCAGAGAAAAAAACCAGGTCTGGCTCTCCAGTTATCTTGTGTTACCTCTTTACAATCCTTTGAAATAATTTCTACCAGCTCTTGTTTGGTTTGATCAGCAAAATTATTATCCAGAACATCTATGTTGAGTTCCAGACTGGCATAGGCACTGATATTATTCACGTTGTATGAGCCAATGGTTACGAATGCAGTATCATAAACAGCCATTTTCGCATGAAGTATTGTGGGCTGGTATTCATAAATCATAGCCCCTTTTTTTAAAAGCCAGTGATAAAGATATCGTTCCGCATGTTTTGCCACCATCACATCTGAATGTCCTGCCAGAATCAGCTTTATTTTTACACCTCTTTTAATGGCATTGGCAATTTCCCTTCGGAATACCCTTCCTGGAAGAAAATAACTGCACATGATGATGATTTCTTCCCTGGCATATAAGAGCATGGTCAGGTAACTGCGGGTGACTTCATTTTTCCTTTTCACCCAGTCATTACGTCGTACCCTTACTTCCTGCATTCCTGTTGTTGATTTATTTTGAATCAGTTGATTCACCTGGTTTTCCCAAGCGTAAACCTGGTCACGCCCCCATAATTGCCGGCAAACCTGCAGCATTTTTTGTACTTCGCTGCCCTCGCAAAAAAGGGCCCTGTCCATCCAGGCAGGGGTGCCTGGCATATCATTGTAACGATTGCTGATATTGATACCACCGGCCATTGCATAAAGGCCGTCAATGACCACCAGTTTATGGTGCATCCGTCGTCCGAGATAGAATTTTCTGCTTTTGAATAGTGGTTCAAACCATTTGAACTGTACACCTGCGTTTACCATTTTGGCGATGGTTTCCCTGCTTAATCCCTGTGAAGCATATCCGTCCACCAGCAGATAAACGGACACTTTTCTGCGAGCCGCCTGCATCAGTGATGCTGCAATGTCGAGTCCGGTTTCATCATCTTTGAAAATGTAAAACTGCATCCAGATGCAATACCTGGCTTCGCGGATCATTTGGTGGAGCCGGTCAAAATAGTCCCGTCCACCATTGACCAGCATTACCTGGTTTTGACTGGAATAGCCTTCCTTTTTCATGATTGTTCACCTTTTACAATAATCCGGTCTCCGGATGCAGTTTATATTGATAAGGGTCACAATTGTTTTTGATAGCGCTCATCCAAACACGCAGTTTGGTATAATATCTTTAAGCCAATGAAGGGCAAGTTATGCTGATTGCCGTAAAATTATATGAAAGACTGATGGAACCCCTGTTCACAGGATGGTTATTCATGCTTTTCTTTCTGATCGTATTTCTTTATGGGTGCAAAAATATCATTGCCCGGGCACTTCTTAAACTGCATGAAGTTTTCATACAACGCAACTACTTCCGGATTTCCGGCAGACTGAAGCAGGAATAATGCTGTTGCCCCGGTTTTGCTTAAATTACTCAGATGCAAGGAATCGAATTTTGGCAAATGCTGGCGGGGGTGGCCCTGTTTCTGCTGGGTACCCGATTCATGGAGGAATCCCTGCGGCAAATGACCGGGAGGCAATTCAAATTATTCCTTAAAAAGCAAACAGAAAATAAGGTAAAAGCCATTCTTGGAGGTGTCCTGATCACGGCATTACTGCAAAGCAGCTCTGTGGTCAATCTGCTGGTATTGGCTTTTGTCGGTGCAAGAATCATCAGCACCCGGAATGCGCTTGCACTTGTGCTGGGAGCTAACCTGGGATCCACAATCACTGGCTGGATTGTGCTAATGGCAGGATTCAGTTATAATATCAGCGAAATGGCTTTGCCTGTAGCCGGTATTGCCGGACTTGGATTTGCACTTTTCCCCCAACATGGGAGGGGCCATAATTTAAGCCGTTTTTTTCTCGGTTTCAGTTTGCTTTTTATTGGATTGACCTATATGAAAACCGGAATGGAAGGGGTAGTGACTGGTTTGGATTTTAATGTGATGCAGAAGGCCCCCCCTGTGGTATTCCTGTTGAGTGGATTTGTGATAACAACCCTCATTCAATCCAGTTCGGCCACCATGGCAATTATCCTTAGTGCCTTGTATGCAGGTGCCATCAGTTTTAATGATGGCATTGCCCTGATGCTGGGCTCGGAGCTGGGGACTACCATTAAGTTATTCATTGCAGGAATCAGGGGCGCGCAGGCAAAAAGAACAGTGGCCATGGGGAATTTTATTTTCAATGTGGTCACAGTAACTATTGTGTTCATTTTTCTGCAACCGCTGAGCCAATGGGTAACCGGTACATTAGCATTCAGCGATGAACTGCTGGCACTCGTTTTTTTCCAGACCCTGGTCAATATACTGAGTATCCTGCTTTTTTATCCTTTTCTTGGGAAACTCAGTCGTTTTCTTGAAAACAGGAATAGCGGGAATGGGGATGAGACCCTTTATATACATCGTTCAGATTTAAAACTGCCACAAGCCGCACTACTGGCCCTGGAAAACGAAACAAGAACCTTTATCAGGATGGTCTTACAGTTTGCACAGGAAACTTTCCAGCTTAAAGACAGTTCCTGCAGGGATACTACTATTAAGAAGCGGTATCAATCCATGAACATTCATGAAAAGTATGACCATCTTAAATACCTGTATGGGGAAATACATGGTTTTTGCATCCGTTTGCACCAGCAGGTATTGAGCCCTGAGGAAGCTTCCAGACTGGAACGGATGATAGCAGCCATCCGCAATGCCATGTATGCAGCAAAAAGTATCAAGGATGCGATACCCGATATGCATCAGCTGGAGCATTCTTCTAATGATATTAAGTTTGCCTTTTACGGGAAAACAAAGGAAGTATTACTGCTCTTCTCACAAAAAGCCTGTCCAATGCTGGATACCAATCATACACCACTTGTGGAAGAACTGGCAGCAATCTATCGGATGGTTACAGCCGGATATGCGGGTACTGTGCAGAATTTTTATATGGAAAATACGGCCGGGGGGGTAAGTGAGACAGAAATCACCACCCTTCTTAATTTTAACAGGGAAATTTATACTGCATTTAAATCCTTTGTATTTGCGATCAAAGATTGTCTGTTTGATAAAAAGGAAGCTGCCTATTT
>DAORJS010000106.1:0-8400 GCA_035439185.1 Chitinophagaceae bacterium | reverse complement strand
CGGACTTTCGGACTTCCCAACTTCCCTAACTATTCCTATTGATACAATTCAAATCTTCAAATGCCAGTTCCAGGCGTTTGATAAAGGCTTCTTCTCCTTTGCGGAGCCATACCCTGGGATCGTAGTATTTTTTATTGGGTTTATCATCTCCTTCAGGATTGCCCAACTGGCCCTGCAGATATCCTTCATTCTTTTTATAATTATTCAGCACGCCTTCCCAGAAAGACCATTGCAGATCGGTATCAATATTCATTTTAATGGCACCATAGCTGATGGCTTCCCGGATCTGGTGCTGCGGAGAACCGCTGCCGCCATGGAAAACATAGTAAACCGGTTTGGGAGCCGTACCCAGTTCTTTCTCAATATAGACCTGACTGTTCTGCAGGATGATCGGACGCAATTCCACATTTCCGGGTTTATATACCCCATGTACATTGCCGAAAGCAGCGGCTACAGTGAACATATTGCCCACTTTGCTGAGTTCTTTATAGGCATAGGCCACATCTTCCGGTTGGGTATAGAGTTTGGAATTCTCCACATCACTGTTGTCCACCCCATCTTCTTCACCACCGGTTACACCAAGTTCAATTTCGATACTCATCCCCAATGGTTTCATTCTTTTAAAGAATTCAACAGAAGTATGAATATTTTCTTCGATAGGCTCTTCGCTCAGATCCAGCATATGTGAGCTGAACAGGGGCTGTCCTTTTTCTTTAAAAAACTGTTCACCGGCATCCAGTAAACCGCTGATCCATGGCAGCCATTTTTTGGCGGCATGATCGGTATGAAGGACCACGGGTACCCCATAATATTTGGCCACATTATGAATATGCAGTGCCCCTGAAATTCCTCCTGCGATATTTGCCTGCAACTGGTCGTTGGGCATTCCTTTTCCGGCAATAAACTGCGCCCCGCCATTAGAGAACTGGATGATGACCGGAGAATTTACTTTAGCAGCTGTTTCCAAAGTGGCATTAATGGTATTCGTGCCGATGGTGTTTACTGCAGGTAAGGCAAACTGATTGTTTTTTGCGTCGTTGTAGAGTGCCTCCAGTTCTTCACCGAAGAGCACACCTGCTTTGTACTTTTTTGTCATGCAGAAATGATAATTTTTTTACGTTGTTAAATGGTTAAGCAGGCAGTAATCGTTATAGCGGGGGCTAATATAGGCGATTTATCTTGTTTGTGTTACAAACAGCTGTTAGAGGGCATAATTTCAGCTATTTGAATTATCAGGGGACTGTGTAACCAGTTTCAGGTGCTTTTGAAGGCTTTGTTTGAGCTGGATTTTGACAATATCCCCCATCGACCGGCATTTTTGAAAGGGGCTGTTGGGATAGAGTGCAGACAATTCATTTTTTAATTGTTCAATTTTTCCGGGGGTGGATATAGTATCTTTTGTCATGCAATCCAGTAAGTCTTTCATCCGGTACCTGGAAGTAGTCAGCCGGTAAGTAATCATGGTTCTTTCCTCAAACTGGTATTGTTCAATTGACTCTTTGTTCAGATGCTGCAGCGCCATATCAACAAGTGCATAATTTTCCTTAAAAAACTGGGGGAGGTACAGATTTTTTCTGCCTTCATAAGATTGCTGATCGAAATCGATACAACGGATCCGGTACTGGTAATCTTCCACATCCGGAGTAATATCCACCACAAAATTATAACTGCGCATATCGCCCAATAAGCGTACAAAACAGCGTTCATTGAATTTGACAAACTCCTTGGCCAGACGGATTCTGTTGGTTTCAGGATCCTGCAGCTGATGCCGGATAAATACATCTCCCGGAATACCGGGAATATGTTCTTCCACCAGGGTTTCCTGATGGGTGAAATAAGTGATATGGTTGGGGGAAAGAAGATGCTCCAGTTCCAGTCCGTAAATACGGGAGGCATCTGCTATTTTTATATAATAGTGATCATAATTGTCATTGAATTTATTCACGATCCTGATCCGGAAGGGATGCGAATTACCAAAACTGCAATAATCAATCCGGGCCACATCCAGGTGTTTGATAAAACTGAGATCACCTTCTGTTTTTAATGTGGCATATATTTTTACCAATCCTTCCCGGATAAAATCCCATTCCCTTTTGTCGTAAATGGTTTTTTCCCAAAGTGTGTCTTTGCCATGTTTATCATGGAGGGGAACAGAATAAGTATAACGAAGCAGATCAGAATAAGCAACTGGCAGCTTCACTTCCCGGCCGTTTTTTTTCAGGTAACGTCTCAGATTTTCATTCACCGGAAACATGGGTTTTTTCCGGGAAGGCTTATCTGATTCGCTGAGTTCTCTGTCGCTGTTTGAAGCAGTAAAATTCACGGGATAAAGATACAATCAGTAAAGCGATCTCAGTTCCTGAAAATAAGCGGGGGCTTTGAGTAGTCTGCTCCCATACCAGCTGAAGATTTCACCATCTGCCGGCAGGATACGGGTGTCCGGGAGCAAAGTCTGTAAATGGTCCACATCTTTTTGTTTAAAAGGGTAGGGTTCAGATGATAGCAATACCAGTTCGGGACGGGCCTCCTCAATTTTTTCTAAACTGATAACCGGATAACGCAGCGCTTCTCCAAATACGTTATACAATCCGGCTTTATCCATCATATCGTGTATAAAAGTATCCCCTCCAATAGTCATCCAGGGATCTTTCCAGATCAGGTAAACGGTGCGTATTTTTTTTGTATGTACAGATAAGGCAGAAAAAGCCATTTGTATTTGCTGACTGAGCTGACAGGCAATATCCTCCTTTCCTGTAATCTGCCCGGTTTGAATGATCATCCCCAAAGCCTCATCATAGTTATTGATATTGGTAACCCATACCGGAAACAGGGAGGCCAGCAGTTCAATCTGTTCTTTTACATTTTCTTCCTTATTGGCAATGATCAGGTCGGGAACAATACTTTGAATCGTATCGATTTTAATAGTCTTTGTACCACCCACCCTTGTTTTCGTACGGAACCAATGTTCAGGGTGTACACAAAATTTGGTGATGCCTGCTACCCGGTCTTCCAGACCGAGGTCGAAAAGTAATTCTGTGATTGAGGGAACTAGGGAAATGATCCGCTGTGGTTGAGGAGGAACAGGAATGAGGGAACTGATTTGGTCAGTAGTTTCAGACATAAAGATGCCTGCAAAATAAATCGTTGTAAGCAGAACAGATAAAAGGAAAAAATAAAAGGGAGGAGAGAGGCGGGGTTCACCGCGCCTCCTGCTAAACGGGGTTTAGCAGGAGGGTTCCGGACGTTTAATTCTTTTCAAGGATTTGGACACGGTGACTCAGGGTCGTTCTTCAAGGATTTTCCCGATTTTAACCGGGTTGGACTTCAACTGGTTTTTCTGTTTGGATGTTGGATTTCAGGTTTTTGGACTTGGACTTTGTTTTTCGGTTTTTCTTAGGATTGGCTTTGGTTTTTCTCAGGACTTGGTTTGGTTTTTTGGATATTGATATTGGACTAATGTGATACAAAAGTAAGCCCGGGAATAAAGCTCCGCAAGAGCAAAATTGCCTGACTTTTTATAGTAAATGGCCGTCGGTTTCCTGCGCTGAAAGCGAAGGGATTGACCGTAAAAATACGAACACTAAAAAACCAGGGCGATTATGGCCCTGGTTTACAATCTGTTAACTGAATGTTATTTATTTCCCGAAGGACTGAATCACGTCGTATTTCGTCACTATATGGAAATTTCCTGCCTCATCTTTTGAAAGCACGGCCCCATTTTCTTTATTAATCAGATGGCTGAGCTTCTCTACCGGCATATCAAAAGGAACCAGGGGGTAGGAAGGCTCCAGCACTTCGCTTACCAATGCATTTTTGATTTCGGGATTTTCAAATATTTTCTGAAATAAACCGCCTTCACTGATGGCACCCAGTGGTCCGGATCCATTCATCACCGGAATATGTTCGATATCATATTTCTTCATCAGATCCACTGCTTCTTTTACGGTTTGTTCCGGTGTAATGGTGATGATGCGTTGCGTACCACGTGCACTCACCACATCCCGGAATGTTTTAACATCCAGGAAACCTCTTTCAATCATCCACTGGTCATTATAAATTTTGCCCACATAACGGCTGCCATGATCATGAAAGATGCATACAACCAGATCATCTTTTTTCAAACGATCTTTTAATTGCAGTAAGCCCTGAAAACAACTGCCGGCACTATAACCACAAAATAATCCTTCTTCTTTTGCAAGTCTGCGTGCTACAACCGCTCCATCTTTATCAGTGACCTGTTCAAAATGATCAATCACACTCATGTCGTAATTCTTCGGAACAAAATCCTCCCCGAAGCCTTCGCTGATATAGGGATGCACTTCATTCATGTCAATTTCCCCTGTGCGGAAATACTTGGTCAGTAGTGATCCATATACATCGATGGCCCAGATCTGGATATTGGGATTTTTCTCTTTCAGGTACATAGCTGCACCGGTAATAGTGCCACCAGTTCCGGCTGTACAAACCAGGTGGGTGATTTTCCCATCTGTTTGTTCCCAGATTTCCGGCCCTGTTGATTCATAATGTGCCAACCGGTTGGCGAGATTATCATACTGGTTCATGTGAAAGGAATTGGGTGTTTCCTTTGCCAGTCTTGCCGCCACACTGTAATAGCTACGCGGATCTTCGGGTAATACATTGGTGGGACAAACAATCACTTCCGCCCCAACTGCTTTCAGGATATCGGCTTTTTCCTTGGATTGTTTATCAGTGGTAACAAAAATGCATTTATAGCCTTTTACTACCGCAGCCAATGCCAGTCCCATACCGGTATTTCCACTGGTACCTTCAATAATGGTGCCTCCGGGTTTCAGTTTCCCTTCTTTTTCGGCCACTTCCACCATTTTCAATGCCATCCTGTCCTTGATCGAATTACCGGGATTGAAATAATCCACTTTCGCCAGTACGGTACAGGGAAGATCACGGGCCACTTTGTTCAGCCGGATCATCGGCGTATTACCGATCGTTTCGAGAATATTGTTTTTGATATCCATCAGTCAGATTATACGAACAAAGGTACGTTTTTAAGGGGCAGTAAAAAACCTCCCCGCTTGCATTTGATTGCGGCAGGGAGGCTGACCGGACTTAATGATGATCTCATTAAGCTTCTTTTCTGAATTGTTTTCTTTTATTCGAGAGGTAATTATCCAGGAGGAAGAGACCTATCACAACGTTAATCATCATCAGGACATTGATCAGGTTATTATTAAAGAATTTGCTGAAATCAATTTTCCCGATATTTTTTGAAACCGTGGTGGCTTCACCAGGGCTGCTGAGCATCTGGCCAAAGCCATAGATCAGGATTCCGGCCAGCATGGCGATAAAGAAAAAGCCGATTCCCCAGATGATACGGTTATTGATATATTGATGGGCAGCCGGACTGATTTGTGTCCGGGCAATTTCCTCCATTACATTTTTGGTAAAACGGAGCGAGGGTTGTTCGGTTTCAGCCATCTTCATCCAGTCCTGCACTTTGATCAGTTCCTCATATTTAGCCTTCCAGACCTGATCCTCTTTCAATAGTTTTCCGATCAGTTCTTTTTCATTTGCCTGGCAAAGGCCATCTATATAATCCCACAGCCTTTCTTCCATGCGGCTGTTTCCTCCGTCAGAGGAACCCGTTGTATTGTTGTGGTTCATATTGATTAATTTAATTCTTTTATTTCTTCCGGAAAAAATACCATCATTTTTTCTTTTAACCTCGCCCTGGCCCGGTGTAACCTGACTTTGGCGGCATTTATTTCAATTCCCAGTACAGCCGCTGTTTCTTCCAGCGATTGTTCTGCCTTATAAAATAAAGTAATCACCATGGCATCATCAGGGTTAAGTAAACTGATGGCTTCATTAACCATGGTTTGTTTTGATTTTTGTTCCACCGTATCAGCCCTTAATCCGGAGTCCAGATTATCAGCTCTTGAAAAAACCTGCTCATTATCCAGCGACTGAATTTCAAGTCTTTTTTTCCTGAGGAATGTGATACAGGTATTATTAACGATGGTGTACAACCAGGTACTGAATTTGGAATCGCCCCTGAAATCCTTCAGGTATTTAAAAGCTTTTACAAAAGCATCCTGAGCCAGTTCCTCTGCATCCTCCCTGCTTTTGACTAATCTCAACACAAGCGTGAATACATAATTCTGATAGCGGTCCACCAATTGGGCATAAGCCCCCTGGTTACCAGTCAGCACCTGGCTAATGATCTCATTATCAGTAAATCCGGTCGTCATCCTTTATATAGGACTCATCCTGTTGCAGATAGGTTACAGTACAAGGTCGGGAATATTTAAGCAGGATAGGAAAATGGATATTAAAATATTAGGATATTTTGATATTGCTTCGCCCGCCGTAGCCTTGGCGAAGGAGGGAGATATTAGGATATTTAGATATCAGGTATTGGGTATTAGGAATTGCTTCGCACCCTGTAGTCCTAACAAAAAAAGGGGATACTAAGATACTGGCTTCAGCACTATCGACTATCGTCTATCGGCTTCAATCTCCCTTCTCCCGGCTATCGTCTCCCTTTTCCCGTCTTTCATCGCCCTGTAACCCCTCTGCCCCCAACGTAGTCCTAGTATTTGTAACCTTTTTTAAAAAATATTCGATTGACCGGTAACCTGCCTGTTGGAACCGGAGTCAAAGAATAGAATAACCGAAAAAATTAAAAATATGCAAGCCGCAGAAGCCTTAGTCCCGATTACCATGTTTGCCGGTGGATTTGCCATGGTATTTGGCATATACTACCTGAAAAGCCGCCAGAATCTGGCGATGATTGAAAAGGGAATGAACCCTAAAGAATTTGCCAACCGTCCTGCACCTTATAAGAATCTGAAATGGGCTTTATTGCTCATCGGTGCCGGGGTTGGGTTATTTCTGGCGTATATGCTGGATAATTTTATGATCAATCCCCGCTATGCAGGTCATCATGAGGATGGCAGTATCGCCGCGATTTATTTCTCATTAATTGCGATCGGGGGTGGACTGGGTCTCTTTGGATCCTACCGCATTGAAAAGAAATGGTGGGATGAGAACAAGGATAAAGTATAACCATTGACCAATACTATAAAGGGCAATCCACCAGGGTTGCCTTTTTATTTAGCCAATACTTCCAGTGCTTTCTGGATCACCGGATCGGTTGTATTCAATACCTGGAAATAAGCACTGCTCCTCCATTTATACCGGGCCAGCAGCGCTTTCATTCTCAATAATAATCTTTCCTTTTCTACCGGCTTCAATATCGTAGGTTTTACAGAATCAGCCGCTGTTTTTTGTACAAATCCATCCCACAATGAGGCTGCCGGAAAACCACTGGTAAAAGCATCTGCATTTTTGTACTGGGTCAATGCCGCCTGGTTATTCATGAAATATTCATACAGATAACTATTGAGTTTTGTACTGCCCAGCCAGATATTCAGATGGTTGAAGGTAACACTGGTGTCAACAGGTACAAAAACATCCGGAGTGATACCGTCTCCTTCATACAATGTTTCTCCGCAGACCGAACTGAATTTTTTCCCGTTTTGATGACTGTTTACTGAATCCTGAGAAAACATTTCACCACTATTATAACGATCCCAGAGATCGTCCATATATACTTTTTTGCCTTTTGCATAGGAACGCTGGATACTGCGACCCAGGGGGGTATAATAACGGGCGATGGTCAACCGTAATGCCGCTCCGTCACTTAAAGGGTATTGTTGCTGAACCAGACCTTTTCCGAAAGTTCTGCGACCGATAATTTTAGCCCGGCACCAGTCTTGCAAAGCACCCGCCAGTACTTCACTGGCACTGGCGGAGAGTTCATCCACCAGCACAACCAGTTTTCCTTTTTCGAGTAATCCCGGACGTTTACAACGGTATTCTGTCTTTTTGGTCTTTGCACCTTTCATGTACACTACCAGTTTGTCGCCATCCAGGAATTCATCAGCCATATCCACGGCTTCATTCATAAAACCACCCCCATTCCCGCGTAAGTCCAGCACTAACTGAAGCAGTCCCTGTTTTTGGAGTTCTTCCATCGAGGCCATGAATTCTTCATAACTGTTATCTGAAAATTTATTCAGCCGGATATAACCGGTTTTTTTATCCAGCATATATGCCGCATCAATCGATGATACCGGAATGGTGCCACGGGTAACAGTAACGGTCATTGGTTTTTTATCACGGATCAGCTGGAGGGTTACTTTTGATCCACCCGGGCCCCGTATATATTTCTTTACGCCGTCGGCATCAAATCCACGTCCGGTTAATACAGAGTCGTTGGCCCGGATGAGTTTATCCCCTGTTTTTAATCCGGCTTTTTCACTGGGGCCTCCTGGAATAATAAAAACAAGATTCACAGTATCATTGAAAATATTGAACTCCACACCAATTCCCTGGAAATTACCGGCCAGGTCTTCATTG
>DAORJS010000105.1:3139-8400 GCA_035439185.1 Chitinophagaceae bacterium | reverse complement strand
CGATCAGATAGGCCGGTCCCTTGTCAACTTTCAAGAGTGCTGCTACCCGGTCCTGATCCAACCGGATACTATCCAACCAAATCTTAGCAAAGGGATAACCGGTATTTTCCAGCCGGTTTAAAATTTTTTCCTGCCATTCTTTCAACTGGGTAAAGTTCATTGGCTTCTCTTTGAACTGTTGTTCTCTCCAACCCACGGCTTCCAGTAAAGCGGGATCCACTTTGCCGGCATCCAGACTGGCCCATTTATATTGTTCACCTACAAAGAGCACAACCGAGGCAGATAAAGAATCAAAACGCACACTATCCAGTGATGCTGTAACATAGCCTTTTGTCTGCAAGAGTCCCTGCAACTGATTCACATATTCGTTACAGGTAAAGCGGGAGGAAAAACTGGTTTGCAATCCTGTTTGTGAAATGAAGGTCGCCGCTTCACGATCTGGACAACGAATCTGTAATTGATAATTGGATTGTCCGGATCCTGCCAGGGCCGGCAGGATAAAACAGAGCAGCAATATTTTCACCCGGAATTTTTGCATGGCTTTCAACGGACACTGCTAAAATAGGAAGAAAAAGAACCAAAAGTCAAGATACAAGAAACAAAGAAAGAACCAAGACACAAGATACAAGAACCAAAAAAATTAAAACCGATCGCCTATTCAGTGGCGTTTTAATTTGCTGCTTCTGATTTATTTGTTTCTTGTATCTTGTTTCTTTTCATCATAGCCAATACCAAAAATGCCCGCTATATATCTCCACATACCCTTCTGCAAACAAGCCTGCCATTACTGCAATTTCCATTTCACCACATCTCTTCGTTACAAGGATGATGTTGTGAAGGCGTTATGCAAAGAAGCGGTTTTGCAAAAAGACTATACTGGCAAAGAGATCATTGATACCATTTATTTCGGAGGTGGTACTCCTTCCCTGCTGGGGTTGGATGACCTGCAGCAAATCCTGCAAACCATCCGTGATCATTTTCCGGTGGATGCCCATGCAGAAATAACACTCGAAGCCAATCCGGATGATATCACGGCAAAAAAACTGCAGGACTGGAAATCCGCCGGCATCAACCGGCTCAGTATGGGGGTACAAAGTTTTTTCGAGGAAGATCTGCAATGGATGAACCGGGCCCATCATGCTACAGAAGCCCTGAGCAGTATAAAACTTGCACAGGATTATTTCGACAATATCACGATTGACCTGATCTATGGCAGTCCGGGTTTCAGCAATGAAAAATGGAAACAAAATGTACAGACAGCGATTGACCTGGGAATTCCGCATTTATCCTGTTATGCCCTGACCGTTGAGCCCAAAACTCCGCTGGATAAACTAATCAGACAGAAAGAAAAACAGGATGTGGATCCTGATCTGCAATCTGCTCAGTTTCTGTTGCTGATGGAATGGATGGCCGCGGCCGGGTATGAACATTACGAGATTTCCAATTTTGCCAAGCCCGGATGGAGAAGCAAACATAATTCTGCTTACTGGCAGGGCAAGACCTATCTCGGACTGGGTCCCTCCGCTCATTCCTTTAATGGAAGCGAAAGACAATGGAATGTATCCAATAACAATTTATATGTGACCGCCATTCAAAAAGGAGAACTGCCGGCTGAAAAAGAAACACTCAGTCCTGTTCAGCAACTGAATGAATACATCATGACCGCCCTGCGAACCATGGAGGGAATCCGGATTAATATTTTACAGGAGAAACACGCAGTTGACATTTCTGCATTCCGTAAAAAAGCGGCAGGCTATATTCACACCGGACATATCATCGAACAAAACGGATCATTCATATTGACCAATGAGGGGAAACTGCTGGCTGACGGGATTGCGTCGAGTTTGTTTGTGTAGAGAATAAGTCCGGAAGAGGCGAGTAGCGAGTGACAAGTGGCTAGTGGGAAAACTACCTTTGTGTGCTGACTGCTTACTGTTTACTGTCGACTGAAGACTGCCGACTGTTGACTGCCGACTGACTAACGACTATCGACTTCTCTCATCCTTTCCTGATCCACGCCACAATAATATTCAGCACACAGCCCAATGCCACCAATGAGGTCAGCACAAAATAGAACCATTTAATCGGATGAGGTTTGGTGCTTCCTTCTTTTCTTCCTTCCTGCCATTTATTATAGTCGAGCACATTCAGGACGATCAGCACCACGGCTGCAATCAAAAAAAGGACCTGGAAAAACTGGATCATGGTAGCGGGCTTTTACCGGCTAAAGTTAATTCTTTACCGCAAACAGAAAAACTAGCCTGAAACCTTTTCAGGATTGATGTTTCCGGAATAACCAGAGTTGCCGGATCATCAGGCAGGCCAGCATGATCAGAATGGCTGCAGGAACAAATCCATGGTAAAAAAGTGGCATATCGTACGGATTTAAATTGTTTCAGTCTGCTCACAATACCCAATACCTAATTCCTAGACTAAAACCTGCTCAATCCGTTTAAATCCTTCCCCCGCTTTAACATTTTCCCAGAGTATTTGATAGATCTTTGTTGCTATAGGGATGGAAGCATCTACTTTCTGATTAATCAGGTGTATACAACGAGCCGCATTCAGGCCTTCTGCCACCATATTCATTTCCAGTTGCGCCGATTTAACCGAATACCCTTTGCCGATCATATTCCCGAACATCCGGTTCCGGCTGTAAAGAGAATAACAGGTTACCAGCAGGTCGCCGAGATAAACTGATGCCGCATAATTGGGTGTTTTCCGGTGGGTCATCGGATCCTCGGCCCCATGTTCGCCAACTGTAATATCACGGGCACCGAATTTCTTCAGAAAGACGGCCATTTCATCAGCCGCATTGGCGATATACACGCTGAGGAAATTATCGCCATAATCCAGTCCATGCGCTATACCGGCCCCCAAAGCGTAAATATTCTTCAGCACGGCGGCATACTGCACACCAAGTATATCATGATTAACAATGGTATTAATATAATCGGTAGAAAAATCTGCGGCAATATCCGAAGCAGTCCCAATATCAATTCCGGAAAAAGTGAGATAGGATAGCTTTTCAGCTGCCACTTCTTCGGCATGACAGGGCCCCAGCACAGCAAAATAATCTTCCAATGGAAAACCATAAGCCTGTTGCAGGTATTCATTCAGCAGGATATTTTTTTCAGGGAGCAATCCCTTGATGGCAGACACCACTTTTTTTCCGGCGAGGTCGCCGGCCTGTAATCCTTCCAGACTGGCAGCCGCATAGGCAGATGGTACCGCAATAACCAAAACGTCTGAAGCCTGTACCACTTCCCGGATATGGGTTGACATCTGCAATAAGGAAATATCAAAACTGGCAGAAGAGAGATAACGGGGATTATGATGCCGTTCCTGAATATGCCGGATCATGCTCTCATCCCGGATCCACCATTGTATGGGATGTTTTTTATCTGTCAGGATCTTCGCCAGGGCCGTAGCCCAGCTTCCGCTGCCGATGATACCAAAGCGCATGTAAAAAGTTTATGAGCGAAGCTACATAGATTGAGGAAAGAAAGATCAAGATGCCTGGGTTAACTGACTAAGAGGGGGCCTAACCGCTCGAAGAGTCCTTTGGACAAAGACGCTAAGACTCAAAGGAACGCAAAGAGGTGCTAATTATTATTCTTTGCGTTCCTTCGCGCCCTCGTTTCTTTGCGGTTAAATTTCCAATCCTCTACTTCTCAAATAACTTATCCTTCGCCACCACTTTGACTTTCGTACCTGTCTTTAGTGTTTTACTGATCGCATTGTAAGGACCAATCACCACTTCTTCCCCGGCTTTCAACCCACTGAGGATTTCGATATAGTTGATATCCTGGATTCCTGATTTCACCACCACTTTTTTCACGGTGCCATCGGCCTGCATTACAAAGACGACTTCTTCCAGCTCATCTTCATAACTACTGCTGGTATTACTGTTCAAGGCATCCGCTTCTTCCTTACCTGCATTGCTTTCTTTCTTTTTCTCTTCCATGCTCTTGTCACTGCCCTTTACCCTGGCATTGACTGCCGTGATCGGAACGGCCAGCACATTCTCTACTCTTTTTGTTTTGATATCTGCACTGGCATTCATCCCCGGACGGAATGGAAATGTTTTGCCGGCCAGGTCTTCATAACTGGAACGAAGCAAACGGATCCGCACTTCATAATTGGTTACATCATTGGAAACAGCCAGTCCGTTGGATGATTTGATACTGCTGGCAATCTTGGTCACCACACCTTTGAACTTCCGGTTATTATAGGCATCCACTTCCACATCGGCTGAATCACCGATATTGATTTTCACGATATCATTTTCACCCACATCCACCCTGATCTCCAGTACACTCATGTCGGCAACCGTCATCATTTCTGTACCTACATTAAAACTGTTACCAGCCACTCTTTCTCCTTTTTTAATCTTGAGCGATGAAATCACACCATCCATTGGTGCCACCAGGGTGGTTCTTCCCAGGTCTTTATTGGCCTTGTTCAATCCCACCTGAGAAGCCTGCACATTGGCCTGCAGACTACGGATATTTTGTTTGGCGGCATTGTAATTCGCCTGGGCTGTTTTCAATGTGGTTTCAAATTGCTCCAGCTCGGCTTTGGAGATGACTTTATCCTCATATAATTTTTTATTCCGGTCAAAGTTCTGCTGTGCCTGTGTAAGGGTGGATTGCAGGGCGTCAAGGGCTGCACTACCATTATCTACCGTTGCAGCTGTCTGGTTTACTCTTGCGGCCGCTTCATCTCTTTGCAGGGCATAGATATCGGCATAGATGCGGGCCAGGATCTGACCACGTCTGACACTGTCGCCTTCTTCCACGGTGAGTTCAGTTACTTCACCCGAAATATCCGGACTGATCTTCACTTCTACTTCAGGATAAACTTTTCCGCTGGCATTCACCGATTCAATGATGGTTCTGTTAGCAGCTTTTTCGACGGCCACTTTTTCTGCACTGTCTTTTTTTCCGGCCATTTTCATGACCAGGAATAAACCCAGCAGCACCGCTGCAGCGATATAGATCCATTTCCTGTTCTTTTTCTTCATGGTAGCTCTTTTATAATTTTAGTCCCTGCCCTTTATAAAATTCAAGCAATTTCATCTTGAATACATAATCATATCGGGAATATAAAGCCTGTATTTTTGAGCGCAATACATTATTCTGACTGTTCAGCAGATCATAGGTGGACAACAGACTCAAATCATATCTTTTTTTAGCATACTCAAATGCTTTCTCTGCTGTTTGTACTGATTTCTGATCGGCATTGTATTTCTGCATGGC
>DAORJS010000105.1:0-3039 GCA_035439185.1 Chitinophagaceae bacterium | reverse complement strand
ATGCTTTCTCTGCTGTTTGTACTGATTTCTGATCGGCATTGTATTTCTGCATGGCCGCAGTAGCATCCGCATACGCTTTGTAGATATCCTGCTTCAGTTGCATATCTCCTGACTCTTTCTGCAATTCAAACTGCTGAACCGTGAGCTTATTTCTTTCCCAGTTTGATCTTGCGCTACGGCCATTTAATATCGGAACACTAATCCCGATCCCGATATTCTGTGCGAAGTTGTTCCTGAACTGGGTACCGATGGGAATGGAACTCTCCCCTGCCTGCACAAAAGAAGGAGCCTGAACAACATAATCAGTACCACTCACATTTACAATAGCACCGGTGGGTTTAAAAGGACCCGGATTAAAATTGGGGACTTTAATATTAACATAACTGGTACCCAATCCCCCAAATGCAGAGAAGGTCGGGTACATCATACCACGGGCAGCTTCCACGGATTTTTTTGCGGATTGAATACGGAGGTTATTTATTTTTTGCTGGGGCAGACTGGCAATGGCCAATGCATACACAGATTCTGGTTGTAAATCTGCCAATGCTTCTACCGGAATTTTATCCACCGGTGGTGTTTCAATTTCAAACGCTTCCCCTGCATCCAGATTGAGCAGGGCCTTCATTTGCAGTAAAAATTGTTGTACCGATGCCTGTGCAGTAACTAATGAGGAACTGTCACGGGCCAGTTGCGCTTCCAGTTCAGCGGCATTGAGTTCAGGTAGCGCACCGGCATCCACTCTTTTACGGGTGCTGGTCAGCTGGTCAATGGTTTGTTGTACCTGAACACCGGCCAGGTTTACCTGTTCTTTGGCCAGTAATATCTGCAGATAAGCCACCGCCACATTCAAGGCAACATCATCTTTGGCTTTTTGCACCTGGGCCTTATCGGCTTCCCAGCTCAGGCGGCTGGCTTCAATCGTATTCTTTTTAGAAAACCAGTTAAAGATGGTCACCCCGGTTTGCAATTGCATACTCAGGTTAAAGAAATTATTATCCTCAAGCACACCGGTAGTAGGGTTTTCGGAACGACCCAGCCGGTAACCCGTACTAGTGCTGTAATTCAGGGTGGGGAGCTGATTGGCTTTATTCTGGGTCAGACTCAGTGCTGAAAACCGGGTTTGCAGATCGGCCTGTCTGACCGATATATTATTCTTCATTGCATGATCCACACAACGAACGATATTCCATTTGGAAGCCGGCTGACCCGAAGCCGCTGCACAAAGGAACAAGCCCATGGCCAGCTTGATTACCTTTTTCATAGACTGCAAAAATAGATGAAATGAGCGGCCTGAAACCTGAATTTTTACAGGCCCTGCTTATATCTTTTCCAATGCCCCTTCCAGGTCCTTAATCAAATAATCTGCATCTTCCAGTCCGGTATAGACCCGGATATATTTATGTTCCTTGTTGGAAGGGTCAAAATCTTTTACAGGAATACCGGCACATTTTGGTATCACCAGGCTTTCATGCCCACCCCAGCTAACAGCCATCATAAAATGTTGAAGGGATTCACAGAAAAGGACGATATCATCCCTTTTATCAGATTTCAGGGTAAAAGTGAATAAACCACAGGCCCCCTTCATCTGCTCTTTGGCGAGGTCATATTGCGGGAAACTTTCATCAAGCGGAAACAAAATGCTTTCCACTTTGGGATGTTGCTTCATATAAGCTACAACTGCTGCAGTGGTTTCTGTAATTCTTTCTATCCTCGCCGGCAAGGTTCTCAACCCGCGGATCATCAGCCAGGCATTGAATGGCTGGATGCCGCTGCCAATATTCAGGTACTCACTGTTGAATATTTTTTCAATCATGGCATGGGTACCGCTCAATACGCCACCCAGGGTATCACTGTGTCCGCCGATATACTTAGTGGCTGTTTGCATGGACATATCAATTCCCATTGCAATGGGTTGCTGATAAAGCGGCGTACAATAACTGTTATCAATTAAAGTGACAATTCCCTTGCTTCGGGCAAAAGCAGCTACTTCCCGGATGGGCTGCAAGGCAAAATCCCAGCTATTGGGTGATTCGAGATAATAAAAACTGGTGTTATTCTTTGTGGCATTGATCCAGTTTTCAATATGGGTGCCATCTATATAAGTTACCGTTACATTGAACCGGGGCAGGATCACATCAAACATCTTTTGCACCCAGGTATAAGGTTTCGCCACTGATACAATATGATCACCTGATTTGATATTGGCAAAGATCCCTGCAAAGATGGCCGCAGCTCCGTTGTTAAACACGAGACAATCCTCCGCTCCGTCAAGCGCCGCCAGTTTTTTGCGGAGTATATCAACTGTGGGATTCAATCCACGGCTGTACAAATAACCGCCCATCTCATCCTCAAAAGCCTTTGTGAGATCAGCCACTTTTTTAAAAGAAAAATTACTGGTCTGCATAATGGGAGGCGCAACCGCATTAAAATAAAATTCACGGTCCTCCCCCAGTTCATTGATGATTTGTGATAGTTCCATCAGTTCTTCCGTTGATGATAAAATACATAATAAAGGGCCAGGAATAAAGCTAGCAGTCCTGTGCCGATCAACGCCGCGTTTACATCCTTAATCACCACCCCCACCGCAATCATGAAATAACTGAATACAAAGAAGGCCGCCAGTATGGGAGTGAATTTATTCCAGGTACCGGTGATCATGGCCTGGTTCTGTCTTCTTTTTCTTAATACAAATAAGGTGGCGGCTGAAGTGCTCATTCCGATACTGTCAAGGAACATGGTAAAGTTGAGAATATTATCCACGCCTTTTCCGAAAAAAGTAACGATGATGGTGATCAGTGAAAATGTAGCGAGTCCGGCCACGAGGGCTTCTGTTTTTGGATGCCGGTAAGAAAATATTTTTGGAAAGACCCGGTCCTCACTCATGGCGTACATCACCCTTGGGTTACTCATCAGTAATATATTCACATAGGCCAGCACGGATAAAAACATCAACGCATCAAACACTTTACCACCAGCTTTTCCGAACCAGGCTTCACAGAGCAGGGCACCGATGGCCGAGGCGTTTTTCATTTTATCATA
>DAORJS010000104.1:0-8444 GCA_035439185.1 Chitinophagaceae bacterium | reverse complement strand
GCTTCCAGTACCATATTCATCGGCACAGCCGGCAGATTAAGTGCCCCCAATACTTCCACAGGAGCATCGAGTTTTTGAAAACAATGTTTTGAAATCCTTCCTGCCAACGCTTCCGCAAAAGAATTGTTCTGCTGTTCTTCGGTCAATAACAGGCATTTTCCATGAAGCCTAACCCGGTCAAATACCAGGGCTTCATCCAATGGAAAAAGGGTGCGCAGATCCACAATCTCAACCTGTCCGGGAAATGCGCTGGCTGCAGCTTTCGCCCAATACACTCCCATCCCATAAGTAATCACAACAGCCGTTTCTCCGCCGGCAATCCTGTCATCTGAAGCAGCAAGCACAATACTGGCTTTACCCAGTGGAAGTATATAATCAGCAGCAGGTTCAGTTGTTTTGGCATCTTCTGTTCCGGGAACTTTGCTCCAGTACAACCCTTTATGTTCCAGCATTACTACCGGATTGGGATCATAAAAGGCAGCCTTCATTAATCCTTTCATATCCGCTGCATTGGATGGATAAACCACTTTGATGCCTTTGACAGACAGTACTGTTGTTTCCACACTGCCGCTATGATATGGACCCCCGCCGCCATAAGCACCGATGGGTACCCGCAATATCATGGATACCGGAAATTTTCCACAACTGAGATAACAACTCTTTGAAATTTCAGTGACCAGCTGATTAAAGCCGGGATAGATATAATCGGCAAACTGTACTTCCACAATCGGTTTTAAACCCACTGCACTCATCCCTGCGCAGGACCCTACAACATATGCTTCCTGTATAGCAGTATTAAAGACCCGGTGATCACCAAATTGTTCACCAAGGGTTGCTGCTTCACGGAATACACCTCCCAGTCTGCGCCCAACGTCCTGGCCATATAAAACAGCTTCCGGATGCTGCTCCATGATTTCACGGATGGCAAATAATGCCGCATCTACCATCATGACTTTATCGGCACCGGCCGGACTTCTTTCTCCGATCTCATCATTTATTGATGAGGGAGCAAATACATGTTCATGAACGGTAACCGGATCAGGTTCCGGGGAGGCCACTGCTGAAGCAAAATCGGCAGCGATGTCTTTATGGGCTGTTGATTCTATTTCCAACAGTAAATGCTCCTCCACCCCTCTTTCCAATAAGCGTTTTCTTAATTGAGGTTGCGGATCATGTAAATGGTGTTTGGCCAGGTCTTCTTCTTTGCGGTAAAACTCTTTTCGAACCCCACTGGTATGATGACCCAGCAGGGGCACCCGTGCATGTACAAGGAATGGAATTCTTTTTTCCCTTACTGTACTGATTACATGCTGCATCAGTTCATATGACGCTTCAAAATCGCTGCCATCCACCTGTATCCGGTTCATACCGGTAAAGCCTGCTGCAAACTCATACGCGTTCATGGCGCGCGCTTCTTCAGCCGTTACACTAATCCCCCAGTTATTATCCTGCACCAGGTAAATAACCGGTAATTGCTTTAAGACGGCAAACTGAAAAGCCTCGCTCACTTCACCTTCGGTAACGCTGGCATCCCCCAATGAACAAAGTACCACGGGAAGTTCTCCTTCCGGTCCTTTGATTAATTTTTCAGGTAAATACTTTTCCAGGTATTGTATGCCCTGTGCAATTCCGGTGGTGGGAATGGCCTGCATTCCGGTGGCACTGCTTTGGTGTATAATTGTGGGTTTATCCGGACCCCGGTAATTGGGATGGGAATAGTATTCTCTTCCACCCGTAAAAATATCTTCGCCTTTGGCCAGTAGTTGCAGCATTTGCTGATATGGAGTAAAACCAAGTCCGAGGATCAGGCTTTCATCCCGGTAATAAGGACTCACAAAATCCTGTGGCTGTAAATGAAAGGCGGTAGCCAGTTGAATCGCTTCATGTCCTCTTGACGTGGAGTGAACATATTTACAGGTAGCCCGGTTGGCTTCATAGATTTCAGCCATCGATTTTACCTGACACATCAGCCGGTAGGCGTTCAGCAAAATTGAGTTATCTGTCATGGGTAGCAAGCAACCCGTTGCAACGGGATGGAGCAAAAATAAGGCATGCCGGGGAGCATGCATAAAAGAAAAGCCGCCTGTTGGGCGGCCCGTCAGTTGGTATTGGTTGCTGGTTATTTTACTTCCAGCTTGAACATGCTTTCGTCTTCAATAAAGGCTTCCAGTTCGTCTCCAACAACAGCCTCACCTACCCCGGCTGGTGTGCCGGTAAAGATGACATCACCGATATTAACTGAAAAATAGTTAGAGATATAAGCCACGAGTGTATCAAAGCTATGGATCATGTTTCCGGAATTACCCTGTTGTACAAGTTCCTTATTTTTATACAGGCAGAAATTGATATCTTTTTTATTCTTGATATTGGTAAAAGGCAGCCATTTTCCGATAACTGCCGAATTATCCCAGGCCTTTGCTTTTTCCCAGGGCAGTCCTTTTGCCTTGAGTTCATTTTGAATATCCCTGGCTGTAAAGTCGATACCAGCCGTAATGGCATCATAATATTTACCGGCGAATTTGTCCTGTATGTATTTTCCGTTTTTACTGATTCGCAAAACCAGCTCACACTCGTAGTGCAGTTCATTGGTAAATTCCGGATAATAAAAAGGCGTATGCGGTTGAAGCAGTGCACTTTTGGGTTTCATGAAAATGACGGGTTCATCCGGCACTTCGTTACCCAGTTCAGCGGCATGAGCAGCATAATTTCGGCCTACACAAAAAATCTTCATAAAAAGGTGGTGTTAGTGATAAATACACCGGATACTTTACACTTGCGTGTGGTTTATCCCATATATTCAGTGGTCATCAGTAGTTTATTGGATTCCCCGACAAGAAAAATAAGGGGGGCAGGGGTTTGGCTGAGGTCTGCATTCAGCAACCGCAGGGGAGCTAAAGTAAGTAATCAATCTGATTTATCATAGCGAATAGACCTGATTATTTACCTGGTTCATCGTCAGGGCAATACCTTGTACTGCAAAGCTTTCTATAGCTTCTACTGATTTTTCGATCTTCAATTTAACCAGGGGTTCTTCTTCTTTTTTCCATTTTCCCAGCACATAATCGGCCTGATGGCCCTTGGGGTAATCATTGCCGATCCCAAAACGGAGCCGGGGATAGTCCTGGGTGCCCAGTGATTCCTGCAGGCTTTTAAGTCCGTTATGACCAGCATCACTTCCGGATGGCCGTAGGCGGATTTTGTCGAGCGGAAGGGCAATTTCATCCACGATCACGAGGGTATTGCTGAGTTCAATTTTTTCTTTATCCAGCCAGTACTTCACGGCTTTTCCGCTCAGGTTCATATAGGTAGTCGGGCAAATACAAATAAAGTTCTTCCCTTTCCACCGGATTTCGGCTACATAAGCATGACGATCTGTACGGAATTGTCCGCCATGTTTCATCACAAAAGCATTGACCACATCAAACCCGATATTATGCCGGGTATGTGCATATTCGTTTCCAATATTTCCCAAACCAACGATCAGGTATTTCATAAACAATTTCAAATATCGGACTAAGCCAACAAAAAACCCGTTCCGGCTGGATAGCGGAACGGGTTGTCTTTATTCTTAAGCAATTTACTTTTTTGCCTTGGCTGCAGCCGGAGCGGCAGCGGCAGGGGCGGCAGCAGGTGTTGCTGCAGCAGCAGGAGTAGCAGCGGCTTCTTCCTGTTTCAACTGTCGGGTCATGGTTACAGAAGCAATCGGAATCCTGGGGGAGTTGAGGATTTCATAATGCTCTTCTTTCACATCTTCTACCCGGATATTTTCATTGAGCAGGAGGTTATCGATACTCACTTCGATTTGCTCTTTCAGGTATTTTGGAAGGGTTTTCACTTTCAGTGATTTGATTTTAATCACCAGTTTACCACCATCCTTTACACCGGGAGATACTCCTACAAACTTCAGGGGAATATCAGCAATCACTTTTTTGTTGTCTACCAGTTCCAGCAGATCAATATGGATCAGGCTGTCATTGACTTTGTCAAACTGGAGATCTTTCAGGATGGTCCGGTAAGTTTTGCCGTCGATAACTACTTCTGCCAGCTGGAAACTTGGAGTGTACACGAGGTTCTTCAGGGCAGGAGCAGGGGCTGTGAAATTGATTTCCTTTTCGCCGCCATAAATTACACCGGGCACGAGTCCCTGAGAGCGGATCTGCCGGGTGGCGCTCTTCCCGAATCCGGTCCTCAGTTGACCTTCGATTGTAATTGATTTCATTGTTATGTTGTTTAATTGTTTACCTGTCTTTGCGCTGCGAATGAATAAAGAGGCTGGTAATACTCTTGTTTTCGTACGCATTGCGGATCGCTACTGCAAAAAGTTCAGCCACACTCACGGGTTTGATTTTACTGCTTTCCTTCCTCATCGGGATTGTATCACAAACCACCAGTTCTTCCAGTACGCTGTTCTCGATATTTTCATAGGCCTTCCCGCTTAGAACGGGATGCGTGATCAGAGCGCGTACACTTCTTGCTCCTTTTTCTTTTAAAAGACCTGCACTTTTGGCCAGGGTGCCTCCGGTATCACAGATATCATCAATAATCACCACATCCCTGTCCGTTACATCCCCGATTACCACCATGCTGGAAATCTCATTCGCTCTTTTCCGGTGCTTATCACAGATCACCATTTCCGCATTGAAGTAGTTGGCTATTTCCCGTATCCGGTTGGTAGCTCCTACATCGGGGGCCGCAAAGGTAAGGTTTTCCAGCCGCAGATTCTCTATATAAGGGATAAAAACCGCATGGCTGTCGAGATGGTCAACCGGGATGTCAAAATAGCCCTGGATCTGGGGGGCATGGAGGTCCATGGTAATCACCCGATCCGCTCCTGCAGATACTAACATATTGGCAATCAGCTTACTGCCGATTGCTACCCGGGGTTTGTCTTTCCGGTCCTGCCGGGCATAGCCATAGTAGGGAATAACGGCAATAACTTTGTAGGCTGAAGCACGGCGGGCGGCATCAATCATCAGGAGCAGTTCCATCAGGTTTTCGGCAGGAGCAAAAGTGCTTTGTATCAGAAATACATAATCACCTCGGACGCTTTCCAGAAAAACCGGACAGATTTCTCCATCACTGAATTTTTGAATATTTACCTTACCCAGCCGGGTTCCGTAACGTTTACAGATTTGCTCGGCCAGCTCCTGGGAGCCGGTGCCGGCGAAAATTTTGGCAGTTTGCATAGCAGAAATATCAAATCGAAAGAGAAAGTATTGGCTGGGCGAAGATAATGATTCGCCTACCTGATTGACAAAAAAACTACCTGCTCTCTTCGATTCTTTCTCATTACTGCTATATAGCCGCTCACCTGGAAGCTACCGGGTTGCCGGAAGTCTGAATGCCGGCCGGCGGAATCGGTTGCTGTCCCGTCGGGTTAGCCGAACTGGCATTGCAACTGTAAAAAAGGGTTGAGCAAATAAAAATGGAGAACAAAAGTGCCACCACATAAATGCCTGCAAAAAACAGAACCGGGTGCAGGGATCCCATCGGGGTCATTGATCTTGGTTTCATAGTTACCGGGTTTTAGTTTGCTCCCGGCAAATACCGGGAGTGTAGCTGGTGGCCGTTCAATGTGCGAATGGTTGACGGGTATAAAAATATTAGATACATTGGCCGCATGCAAGAGCACATGTACTCTATTAAGCAGTGGTCAAAAGAGGAAAGACCCAGAGAAAAATTACTAGTGCTGGGAGCTGCCGCTCTCAGTGATTCCGAGTTACTGGCTATCCTTATTCGCAATGGCACCAGACATAAAACTGCCCTGGATCTGGGAAGGGAGATGCTGGGGCTTGGTAAAAATAACCTGGGAGCATTGGGCCGTCTTTCCGTAAGAGAACTGATGAAAATCAAAGGGATTGGTGAAGCCAAAGCCATTGCCATTGCCGCTGCCCTGGAGCTGGGCCGGCGTCGCCAATCGTCAGTTCCCCTCGATAAAATACTGGTTCAATCCAGTGCAGATGTAGCGGGTTTTCTGCAGGCAAAACTACAGGATGAGCAACGGGAAGTCTTTGCCGTTTTGTTCCTGAACCGGGCCAACAAGGTTAATCATTTTGAAATCATCAGTGAAGGCGGGATTACCGGAACGGTGGCAGATCCCCGGGTGATCCTGAAAAAGGCGTTGGAAGAATCTGCAGTGAATCTGATTTTATGCCATAATCATCCTTCCGGTAGTCTGAAGCCCAGCCGGGCAGATGAACAATTAACCACTAAAATCAGGGATGCGGCCAAGCTGCTGGATATCCAGGTGCTTGATCATATTATTGTAAGTGAAAGGGGGTATTTCAGTTTTGCAGATGAAGGACTGATGTGAGAAGGGAGTCTTGAGTCACGAGTTGGGAGTCAAGAGCAAGAAGCGGATGTCAATAATATTGAAGTCAGACAGGACTTGTTTAAGCCTGTCCGGTGGGACCAAAACTCATGGGGAGTTGCATATCTTCCAGGTCCTTGATATTGCCATTTACGGCTTCAAATTTCTGAACATTATCTGCCAGGGCCTTCATCAGTCTTTTGGCATGTTGGGGGGTCAGGATGATCCTGGATTTCACCTTGCTCTTAGGGGTACCGGGCATCACGTTGACAAAGTCAATCACAAACTCAGCATGAGAATGGGTGATAATAGCAAGATTGGCATAACTGCCTTCGGCTACTTCTTCTGAGATTTCAATATTAAGCTGGTTGGGTTGATTGTCGATTTCTGACATGTTCACTGTTTAAGCTGTAAAAATAGGAAAGCTTTGGTATCCTGAAAAAAGTAAAGGGCCGCGCTTGCGGCCCTTTACCAGATATATACTTCAGAAAGAAATTATCTTGATCTGAGATATTTAAGGGTTTGCGTCCACTCACGACAAGCGGCATCAAATACACCGGGCACAGTATAACTATATCCAAACTTCACATAGAAAGTTCTGTTAGAGGGATCATAGTCATTTCTATAACCAGTAGCCATCGTATAGAAAGTAACGGCTCCGGGAGCAGCATTCTGTACGGTTACAGCATTGGTAGACACATTTACTGTGTATTCTGGTTCCTGTATTCCGAAATAGCTGAATCCACCACCCAGGATGGCCGGGTTAGCGTAAGCACCAGCCAGTGGCCAGAAAATCTTACACTTATTAGCACCTGTAGTGATAAATTCCACTTCCGTTACGTCACCGGTATAACCAGGGTTACTGGATGGGTGATAATTGGTGAACTGATCTTCATATACGCCATCATAGGCATTTTTGGCACCAATGGTAACCACCAATGATTTAGCATATGAAATATTTGTTTTGGGCCGGCTGCTGATAGACTGGATAGTAAATCCAAGTGCATAAGTAGAACTGGGATCCATTAACGTAGCATTCGGGATAACAATGTAAATCTGCTTGGCAAATTCACCTGCTTTGAACTCAAAAGTATAAGTTCCGCCAGAACCACCAACACGGGGTGCTTCTGATTGCAGGGTGTAAAAAGCATCAGGCAGTTTAACAAAAGATGCGCTTGCAGCACGAACGGCCGCAGTATCATCTTTAATGACTACAGTCATTGGAGTTTGTAATTCAGCTTCGCCGTTCGCATCCCGGCGGATATCTATGGCCAGAATCCGCTGTGGAGCATTTACAAAGTCAATGAAGACCGATTTCACAGCAGCGGGATTATCGCCGCCGAGAATTTTAACCAGTGTTTGACCATCTCCATCTTTCAGGGGGGTCACTTCCTTTTTAATACAGGAAGCAAAACTCACCATCAGAGCAAGCAGGCCGTATAATGACAGTTTCTTATTCATGTGTGTATTTTTTAAGCGTTAACAACATTATTGTGCCCACCATACTTTGGTATCCTGATTATCACCACCAATAGCAGAAGCAGCAGCCGTTACATTAGCAGTATTGGAACCATATGATGCTTGACCGTAAGTATAACGTTGAGGAATCTGACGGGAAGTGTTGGTAGCATCCGGTGCTGGTGTCAGTACAGGGAAACCGGTTCTTCTCCAGATATTCCATCCACGCTGCCCATCAGGATATCCGGCGATATATTGCTGGATAGCGATATTTCTGATATTAGCAGCCGTACCAGCAGGATTAGCCAGATTCACACCTGTTTGTGAAAAATAAGTAGCGGCAGGTGCTGCCAGACCCCACTGGGCAAAAGAAGCATTAATTCCCTGCTGATACATGGAAGTCAAATTTTCACCTGTCCAGCCTCTGTCAGCTGCTTCAGCTCTGTGCAGGAAGGTTTCAGCAGCAGAAAGTACTACTACAGAACCAGTCTGAGTTCTGAAATCTCCACGCAGAATCCTGGCCCAGGTTGGGTTGGCAGAAGTCCAGGGATCAACAAAAGCACGGGCACGTCCATAAGGAACACCTAAAGCTGAAGTTTGATTCCAATCAGGATTAGAAGTACTCTGGTCTTCTGTTTTACCACCAAAGGCAGCCTGACGGCCATCACCTAATCCG
>DAORJS010000103.1:0-8459 GCA_035439185.1 Chitinophagaceae bacterium | reverse complement strand
AGACTCTATGTCTTTCGAACTTTGTGCCAAGCAAGGTTTCCGTGAGGCAGCCCGTAAGGCCAAGCCGATCCTGCTCGAACCGATCATGAAGGTGGAAGTAATCACTCCGGCCCAGTACATGGGTGATGTAACGGGTGACCTGAACCGTCGTCGTGCGATGCTGGAAGGAATGGATAACCGTGCCGGTGCTGAGGTGATCAAAGCCAAAGTGCCGCTGAGTGAAATGTTCGGATATGTTACACAGCTCCGTTCATTATCTTCCGGTCGTGCTTCCTCTACCATGGAGTTCTCTCATTATGCTCCGGCGCCTAATAATATCGCCGAGGAAGTGATTTCTAAAGTAAAGGGTAAAGTATCTGCCTAAGATGCTTCTCTAACGATACAAAGGGGTCCTGCGTCAGCGGGACCCTTTTTTTATGCGAAAACTTAACCGGAATCAAGTGCCGTTCGTTCAAATGGCATTGTGTTTGCAATATATTTACGCGAATTTTCTCCGTTTTTAAGATTCTCAAGGCGAAGCCTGATTATGAAAAACACTCGTCCAGGGTAAGGGATCCGGTTACGGATCCCTTATTTTTTTGCCAACGATGATTTTACAGTAATTTGTTTCTTCTATGAACCGGATCAGCCATTGGCCTTATATACTGGTATTACTCTCCTGTATGTCTCTGGATTCGGTTGCACAACAGCCGGTGATCAGGTCCGGAATGAAAATCACAAAGTCAGTCAGATTTACGAAGACTAATACTTTATTGCAGGCACCAGCGGACACAGCCCGCAGCATAATCCTCATTGAAGGTGAAAATATTGTTGTTGATTTTGGAGGAACAGAACTAAGAGGCGACCGGCAACAAAGTCCGGCTACCTATAGCGGTGTCGCCTTGCTCATCCGCAATAGCAGAAATGTTACTATCCGTAACCTCAAAGCAAGAGGGTATAAAATTGCATTGATTGCCAGGAATACCGGGGGGCTGGTATTGGAGAACTGTGATTTCAGCTACAACTACAGACAGCAACTGGGGAGTACGCCCGAAAAAGAAGACATGAGCGACTGGATGAGTTATCACCAGAATGAAAAAGATGAATGGCTCCGTTATGGAGCAGCTATCTATCTGAAAGATTGCCGGCAATTCACAGTGCGTAACTGTACCGTCACCGGCGGACAGAATGCGCTGATGATGATGCGTTGTAATAATGGCAAAATTTATAATAATAATTTTTCCTTTAACTCAGGGATCGGTATTGGTATGTATCGTTGCAACAGTAATGAAGTATCCTTTAACCGGTTAAACTTTAATGTAAGGGGGTATAGCCATGGGGTGTATCACCGCGGACAGGATAGTGCCGGTATCCTGGTGTATGAACAGAGTTCCTATAATATCTTCTATAAAAATTCCGCCACGCATAGCGGGGATGGATTCTTTTTGTGGGCCGGACAAACCACCATGGATAGCGGGGAAGGGGGATGTAATTACAATGAAATTCTTTCCAATGATTTTTCTTATGCGCCTACGAATGGAGTGGAAGTAACATTCAGCAGGGTGAGGGTTGCCAATAACCGGTTGTATGATTGTGATCATGGCATCTGGGGTGGCTATAGCTATGCGTCTAAATTTTCCGGAAATCATTTTCGCAATAACCGGATTGGTATTGCTATTGAGCATGGGCAGTATAATGAAATCACAGACAATATATTTATCGGAGATCGCGAAGCAGTGAAATTATGGTCGAGGAAAACTCAGCCTTCCGACTGGGGTTATGCCAGGTATCGTGATACCCGTAGTGTGGGCTATGCCATCACGGGAAACAGTTTCAATAGTAACCCGGTGGTGTATAGTCTGAAGGGAACAGACAGTCTGCAAATTGCCAATAACCGCTATGAGGGTTATGGGGCGATCTGGCAACTGGATTCAACTGTGACTAATCTGGATTCCACAGATGTGGAGTTGTTGGATACGACCTTAGTGTTACCGGTTGTGCCGAACCCGGTTGATCCTTTTAAAGGGAATGGAAAACTCGCCGGCAAACATAATATCATGATCACGGAATGGGGGCCTTATGATTTCAGGTATCCATTTATCTGGCAAACCAATCCGGTGGAAAAAGGGGATACCCTGCGTTTTGATATCCTGGGCCCGAAAGGAAGTTGGGAAATCAAATCAATCAGGGGACTGGAAAAATTATCGGCTACCAAAGGAAGTATACCTGCCTCCATTACCGCAGTCAGACAACACAGTGAAAGAACAGATATCCAGCTGGAACTGGAGTACAAGGGTGCCGCTTTTACCAATAATATGGGGGAGCCTGTAAAAGCAGGCAAGCCTTATCATTTTCAATTCAGGAAATTCTTTCAGCCTATCAACTGGGAAATCCTTTATTACAGCATGGACACGGCTTTTCATAACCCGATCCGGACTGGTATGCTTTTCTCGATGACGGAAAGAAAGGCGCCGGTACTGACCCAACGGAAAGACCGGCTGGATGAAGCCTGGTGGGGTGGAATCAGGGCGGAGGGTATCAGTTATCCGCAATTTTTTACCGTTGCGGATGGAACCGCTGATTTTTTACCCGGAAACTATGAGTTATCAGTCACCTGGGATGATGCAGTAAGGGTGTATGTCGATGGGAAACTGGTGCTGGATGAATGGAATCCTTCTAAATATACATTTGATGAATCCCCCCGCCGTAAATTGCAGCTGGCCCTGGGGGGTAAACATAGCTTTAGGGTGGAGCATGTTGAGCTGGGAGGCTTCGCCTGCCTGTCATTGAAAATCAATCCATTGTAATATTTATAATGATTTTCCTCCCGGCTTGTCCACATCCTTTAAAATTCTTAGCTAAGTATTTGGAGGGTAAGGCTGTCAGCCCTACCTTTGCACTCCCAAAAGAAAAATGGGGATTTCATCCATGTCGCAGCGAATCAGAATCAAATTGCAGTCTTACGATCACAACCTGGTAGATAAATCAGCTGAAAAGATCGTAAAAACAGTGCGCAGCACTGGTGCCGTGGTAACAGGACCAATTCCTCTGCCCACACGCCGTAAAATATTTACTGTGTTGCGTTCACCACACGTAAACAAGAAGAGCCGGGAGCAGTTCCAGCTGGCTACGCATAAGCGTTTGCTGGATATCTACACGTCTTCTTCAAGAACAGTGGATGCCCTGAGCAAACTGGATCTGCCCAGTGGTGTGGAGGTTGAAATTAAAGCGTAGTACCCCCATCCCCTGAAGGGGAGAAGGGATTCGGAAATAAAAGGTTCGATTAAAACGGACCATAGTTCTTATAAATAAAAATTTAGTTATCTCTCAACCTTTGTTATTTGAACAATAACAAAGAGAAAAGAGCTCTGACAACAAGTAAATTTCTTATTCTCATGTCGTTAGTGTTAATCTGATGACAACAAAGGATAAGGGTACATAAAACAAGCCATTCAGGGTTTGTTTACTGCCGGTACTTTCCCATAAAGAAAAAGGTCGGTGGCAAACGGGGATTGAAGTAGTTGCGATTAGTTTCAAACTAATTGCAACAAGAAATACTGTCCCAATAACCTTGCAGGCACAAATTGAACAACCATGAAAGGTATTATTGGGAAAAAAATCGGGATGACCAGTATCTTCGATCCCACAGGCAAACAAACCGCCTGTACGATCATTGAAGCGGGTCCATGCGTGGTTACCCAGGTAAAAACAACAGCTACCGACGGGTACAGTGCAATTCAGCTTTCATTCGGCGACAAGAACGACAAACACTCCAACAAAGCCGAAAAGAATCACTTCGCAAAAGCTTCTACAGCTCCTAAGAAGTTCTCTAAAGAATTCAGGAATTTTTCAATTGAAAAAAATATTGGTGAAACCATTACCATCGACATTTTCGCTGAAGGCGATGATGTGGAAGTAGTAGGAACTACAAAGGGTAAAGGTTTTCAGGGTGTGGTAAAGCGCCATGGTTTCCATGGTGTGGGACAGCAGTCTCACGGTCAGCATGATCGTCAGCGTGCCCCCGGATCACTGGGTAACTCATCTGATGCCAGCCGGGTAATGAAAGGTATGCGGATGGCCGGTCGTATGGGTGGTGACAGGGTCAAACTCAAAGGACTGAAAGTGGTGAAGATTTTCCCTGAGAAGAACTATATCCTGATCAGCGGATCTGTACCCGGTCATAACGGTTCAATTGTTTTAATCCAGAAGTAATTGATGTCATCCTGAGCTAATCAATGGATGGCTCATAAAAAGAAATAACATGCAAGTTGAAGTTTTAAATACAAAAGGAAAGGCTACCGGAAGAACGGTAGAGTTGCCGGAAGATATTTTCGGTGCTGAGCCGAATAACCACGTGATCTACCTGGCTGTAAAGCAGTATCTCGCTGCACAGCGTCAGGGTACACATAAGGTAAAGACCCGTGCTGAAGTACAGGGTGCCAGCCGGAAACTGCATCGCCAGAAAGGAACCGGTGGAAGCCGTAAGGGTAATATCCGTAACCCCTTGTACAAAGGTGGTGGTACGATCTTCGGCCCCAAACCCCATGGTTATGATATCAAGCTGAACCGTAAAGTAAAAGATCTTGCCAAGATTTCTGCGCTTTCTCATAAGGCAAAAGATCAGGCGATCGTGGTTCTGGAAGATATCACTATGGAAACCCCCAAGACCAAAGCATTTGTGGATATCCTGGGTAACCTGAAACTGGCGGATAAGAAAGTGATGTTTGTGCATCCGGAATACAATGATAACCTGGATCTGTCTATGCGTAATGTACCCTCTGTACTGGGTGTGTTGCTGAGCGATATCAATACTTATGACATCGTGAATTCAGATGTACTGATCCTGACAGAGAGTGCGGCAAAGATTTTTGCAGATGATGAGAAAGCGGAAGCTTAATTGAATGTGTGAATGTGCTGATGTGGTAATGTGAGAATGATCAGTACAAAAAGTTCTTGAAATAAAAGGGAGATGCGGACAGAGGAAACTCATTTTCACATTTCCATATTTACAAATTTTCAAATTTTACTCAGATGAAACTTTCTGAAGTGCTGATAAAGCCGATCCTTACTGAAAAAGCAAATAGCCAGCAGGAAAAACTGCGCCGCTATGCTTTCAAAGTGTCCAGGAAGGCGAATAAACTGGAGATCAAGAAAGCGGTGGAAAGCTTTTACGGTGTTACTGTAACCAGTGTGAATACGGCAGTATCCCCGGCCAAAAACAAAAGCCGTTTTACCAAAGCCGGTGTGATTTCTGGTCGCAAGCCTGCTTATAAAAAAGCATTTGTAACAGTGGCAGAAGGAGAGAATATTGATCTCTATTCGAATATTTAATAAGACGCCCGCCTTCGCTTAAGCTACGGCGGACAAGAATGGCAATCAACCGCCGCGAAGTGTTGGAAAAATAAAAACAGAATTTAAAAGAGATGGCATTAAGAAAATTTAAACCCGTAACGGCCGGTACCCGCTGGAGAATCGGTAACGCATACGCAGAGGTAACAACCAATGTACCTGAAAAGACCCTGGTTGAACCCAAGAAAAGAACCGGTGGTCGTAACTCATCTGGTCACCTGTCCATGCGCTATATCGGTGGTGGTCACAAGAAGAAATACAGGATCATTGATTTTAAAAGAAATAAAGCAGGAGTAGCTGAGGTTGCCTCCATCGAATATGATCCAAACCGTACCGCGTTTATCGCCCTGGTTACTTATGCGGATGGTGAAAAGCGTTATATCCTGGCTCCCCAGGGTCTGGCAGTAGGCGCAAAAGTTGAAGCCGGTGCCGATGTGGCTCCTGAAGTAGGAAATGCCCTGCCGATGAAGAACATGCCCCTGGGTACCAATGTACACAATATTGAAATGCAGCCTGGTCAGGGTGGTAAACTGGCCCGTAGTGCCGGTTCTTCCGCACAGCTGACGAATAAAGAAGAAAAATATGCGATCCTGAAAATGCCTTCTGGTGAACTCAGGAAAGTGCTGATCAACTGTTACGCTACCGTAGGGGTGGTGAGCAACAGCGATCATAGTCTGCAGAGCATGGGTAAGGCTGGCCGGAACCGCTGGAAGGGTATCAAACCCCGTAACCGTGGTGTGGCGATGAACCCTGTGGATCACCCGATGGGTGGTGGTGAAGGAAAGGCTTCCGGTGGACAGCCCCGGAGCAGGAATGGTCAGTACTCCAGAGGTCTGAAGACAAGGACCAGGGGTAAGGGCAGCGATAAGCTGATCATCCAGCGCAAGAACGGAAGCAAACTGGCGAAATAATAAAAAGTTCATTCAATAAACAACGACATACAACATGGCTCGTTCGATTAAAAAAGGTCCTTATATAGCCACTCATCTGGATAAGAAAGTAATGGCTATGAACGAAGGCAAAAGCAAGAAAGGGGTGATCAAGACATGGAGCCGCCGCTCTACTATTTCACCTGATTTTGTAGGCCACACATTCGCGGTACATAACGGGAATAAATTTATTCCGGTGTATGTAACTGAATTCATGGTTGGTCACAAACTGGGAGAATTCGCCCCGACCCGTCAGTTCAAAGGACACTCTAAAAAAGAAGGTTAATCCAATTGCGGAGGGCAGCCTCCCGAAAAAAGAAAATAAAAATGGAAGCAGTAGCTAAACTCAGAAATTATCCGACATCGCCGCGCAAAATGCGCCTGCTGGCTGACCTTATTCGTGGTCAGAAAGTAGAGAAGGTGCTGGCCGAACTCGAGCATAACCCGAAGCACCCTGCAGTGCCCCTGCGTAAACTGGTGCTGAGCGCTATCAGTAACTGGAAGCAAAAGAATGAAGGTGGTGATGAAAGCCAGCTGGTGGTAAAGACCATTTTTGTTGATGGTGCCCGTACGCTGAAGCGTATGCGTCCTGCTCCGCAGGGCCGTGGATACCGGGTGCGCAAGCGCAGTAACCACGTGACTGTGATCGTTGATACAAAAGAATCTAAAAACTAAACGACTTAATAAACCAATAACATGGGTCAAAAAGCAAATCCGATTGGTAACAGGTTAGGCATCATCCGCGGATGGGAGTCTAACTGGTATGGCAGCAAGAAAGATTATGCCGGCAAACTGATCGAGGATCATAAAATCAGAACTTACCTGAATGCCCGTATCAACAAAGGTGGTATCTCCAAGATCGTTATTGAGAGAACCCTGGGTAAACTGATTATCACGATCCACACTTCCAAGCCAGGTATCATCATCGGTAAAGGTGGTGGAGAGGTTGATCGTATCAAGGAAGAGTTGAAGAAGCTGACAAGCAAAGACGACGTACAGATTAACATCCTCGAGATTCGTCGTCCTGAACTGGATGCGATGATCGTAGGAGATACAATTGCCCGTCAGATCGAGAACCGTATCAATTTCAAAAGGGCCACTAAAATGGCGATCGCTTCTGCACTTCGTATGGGTGCTGAAGGTATCAAAGTGAAATTGAGTGGCCGTTTGGGTGGTTCAGAGATTGCCCGTAGCGAAGAATTCAAGCAAGGACGTGTACCGCTGCATACATTCCGGATGGATATCGATTATGCAAATGTGTTCGCACAGACAGTATATGGTAAAATCGGTATCAAGGTATGGATTTGTAAGGGCGAGGTGTTGACGAAGAGAGACCTGAATCCGAATTTCATTGCCGGCGGTAAAGAAGGCGGAGCCATGGGTGACAGAAGAGAGAGAAGGGATGATCGTGGTGGTGACCGTCGTGATGACAGAAGAGGTGGTGGTGACAGAAGAGGCGGTGGAAGAGATAAAAGAAACTAATAGGTAAATGTGCGGGTGTTAAAATTAAATTTCCACCTGCTCCGGGATATAATTTTTTGATGGTGGAGATCATTTTCACTCCCGATAAATATCGGGATCCACATTTTCAAATTCTCAAATTGAATTAAAATGTTACAACCGAAAAGAACGAAACACAGGAAAATGCAGAAGGGACGTATGAAGGGTGATGCCAAACGTGGTACTACCATTTCATTTGGTTCCTATGCCCTGAAGGCGCTGGATAGTCATTGGATTACCGACCGCCAGATTGAAGCAGCCCGTCAGGCGCTGACCCGTGAAATGAAAAGGGAAGGTAATGTGTGGATCCGCATTTTCCCTGACAAACCAATTACCCGTAAGCCCCTTGAGGTAAGGATGGGTAAGGGTAAGGGTAACCTGGAATTCTGGGCGGCAGTTGTAAAACCTGGTCGTATCATCTTTGAAGTGGATGGTGTAACTGAAGCGGTAGCGAAAGCTTCCCTGGCACTGGCTGCAGGTAAACTGCCTATCAAAACCAAATTCATTGCACGTCGTGACCTGGTTACAGCGTAAATAATGTGTAAATGTGGATCCCGATAGCTATCGGGAGTGAAAATGTGTAAATGAGAAGTGAAGAAAGAAGTGTAATAAAATTTTCACAGTTCCATATTCTCAAATTGTCAAATTAATAAACATGTCGAAGAAAGCTGATTTTGTAAAGAGCATTCATGGAATGAATGA
>DAORJS010000102.1:0-8507 GCA_035439185.1 Chitinophagaceae bacterium | reverse complement strand
TCCTCCGAAAATAGGCCTGCCTGCTTTTTGCGGCCGGCTGTACAAAACCCTGGCGGCGAGGGGCTCGGTTGCTTTATCCTGGATCTTCAATACCGGATAATTGACGGGAAAATAACTCATATCCATCGGTGATTTATCAACCGGAGGGATATTGTTTTGAGCCAGCAGGCAGAAGAATGCCATTTGAAAGAAAGCCACCAAGAGGAGTATTTTTCGCATATTCTGGTTTTTGAGTAGGCAAAATTAGCCTATTTATGATTTGGCTGTTAAAACGATTGAACCCGGCAAAATGTTACAGAGATAACTGATCGTAAGCAGATTTGGCCCAAGGCTTCAGCTCCGCCCAGAAATGACGATAGCAATCCTCCAGTAGTTGGTAGTGTTCTTCGAATAGGACAAAAGCGGTATGGTAATCTTCCAGATAGGCGGCTCTTTTGACCAGTCCGCCCATGCTTTTTTTAATTCCCCAGCGGGTCCGGTAATTAAACAGCCAGTTCTGCTGTTTCATAAAAGGATACATATGGGCAAAGCGATCAGGCATCCAGGCTTCCTGCCGGTCAAGGGCAGCATAAGTATCCCGGCTGAAGGCAAAAAGGCTTTCTTCGGTAAATTCGGATTCGTCGTTAGCCAGAAAATGATCATAGACCACATCTGTAAAAGCACCACTGTACAAGCGGTAATGGGCGCGAAAAACCTGTTTGGCTTCGCGGGTGGCGATATGGGTATCAGTGAACTGGTCAATGGCACGATGGAGTTCAATACCCTGTTGTACTTCTGAGGGATAATCGAATTTCTTTTTTCCTTTTACAAAATCACTGATCATATTCCCCGTGAGAACACCGGGGTGGCCAAATGACAGGTATGCA
Source organism: Chitinophagaceae bacterium (assembly GCA_035439185.1). GTDB lineage: Bacteria > Bacteroidota > Bacteroidia > Chitinophagales > Chitinophagaceae > JJ008. Next base: position 7,641 of record DAORJS010000102.1, on the reverse strand, counting down.
TGTGCCAGGTAATTCATTTATTGCTTTACCGTTTTTTGAAGCCAGTCGCCAATGCTTTCCAGGGCTATCGGCGCAAGGGTTTCTTCAATCAGTTTGTATTCTTCAATTGTGCAGTCCTTACAGGTTTGAAAGAGGTGGTTGAGTCCGGGCAATTCCCTGACCAGGTAGTTTTTGGATTTACTTTTTTTCAGGGCTGCTTCCATACCCGGGAGGTTTTGTCCGGGTAATACCTGTATATCTTTTCCGCCGTTGATAGCCAGTACCGAACATCTGAGTTGTCGTAAATAGGGAGCGGGGTCAAAGGAAAGAAAATACCGGAACCAGGGATTGGACATGGTTAACAGGAGTTGCCGGATATATTGATCCCTGTCTTTTTTCTGCGTCATTTCCAATATGCGTAAAGTAGCAGTATCGGTTTGAGCCGCCCATTCTTCTGCGGCAGCAGATGCCAGATTAAATCCGGTTTTCATATCAGGGGAAGTAGTGGCTGCCGTGGCGATTTTTCTGAATACCGGTCTCAATGCAGCCGCTGCATTTTCAGGAATCCCCTGGGATTGATAAATGGCAATATTTTGTTCTACGAGCAGGTCCATACAGGGTACACCGGGTCCTGCCATCAGAACGATATAAGCAATATCTTTTCTTTCAGCTGCTACCATGGGAGCGATCATGCCTCCTTCGCTGTGACCTATCAGTCCGATTTGTTTTTTATTTACTTCTTTTCTTTGCAGCAGGTAATTGATATGCGTATTCACGTCATCGGCAAAATCCCTGCTGGTGGCTTTATCAAAAGCCCCCGTACTTTTTGCCACACCCCGGTCATCGGCACGTAATACTATAAAGCCTCTTCGGGTAAGATAGTCGGCCAGTACAGCAAAGGGTTGGTGACCCATTAACTCTTCATTTCTGTTTTGCGGGCCCGAACCACTGATCAGTACTACAGCAGGGAAGGGGCCTTTTCCTTCCGGAATGGTGATGGTGGCACCGAACCGCAGGCTGGAATCAGCATTTGTATAAATAAGGTCTTCAGAAAGATAAGGGAATGGAGGAAGGGGCTGCTGCGGTCTTTTCAATTCAGCTGGTTTTTTGGGAATTGCTGATTGATTGGATTTTTTCAGGGTAAGCGGAAGCTCAACGCCCTGTGTGAAAGTACCTTCAATGGTACTGTCGTTGATCAAACGGCCGGAAAAAGATGCTTTCACAGCTGTTATTTCAATCGTGATCTCCTGGTTATTAATTTTAGCATCCTGGCATTCCATGCCAAAGGCATCCTGATCCGGACTATCTGCCTTAACTTTTCCATTTTCATCAATATGGAAAACAATTCTGAGCTCCGTCCCAACCTGTAATACCCCTTCCCAGGAGCCGGTAAATCTGGAGTTTTGTGCCTGAATATTGCTGCAGGCGGCACTGAGAAACAGGAGAAAAAAAATTCTTTGTAACATATTTTAAATTTACTGATTAGGACTGATTATTCTTCTGTTTGCGGAATAATTGATAGGAGTAGACGCATGGAATCAGGGTAATGGTTACCATGATGGTAAAAAAAACAATAATGGCAATAGTGGAAGGGAGAAAAAGACAAATAGCCGCCAGCAATAAACCTCCTGCAAACCAAAGTTTGCCGGCCAGCTGATGGGTTTTTCTCCAGTTCTCTTCATTTTCAAGTGTCCAGGGCAGGCGGAAACCGGCAAAATAATTGGGTTTCATATTGGGAAGGTAATTGCCCAGGATGGCAAAGAACAATCCAACACCACTAAAAATCAGTCCGGCACTGAAACTGATATTTCCCCGGGAAGCACTGTAGATGATCATACACATCACAGCCGACAGGAGTACAACGGTGGCAAATCCGATGGTAGCGATCCTGTTTCTGTTTTCAGCAGCATTCTTTTTGGGATCAATCCGCCAGATATTCGTGAGTAAGAGATAGACAATCATGTTGACCACGGTCATGATAATGATTGTGGTGATCAGTTCATTCCGGCTGCCGAGACGGTCTGCCTCACCCTTGAGATTAAAATGCATGGCTACTTTTTCCGGCAAAGATTTCCAGACAATGGCCAGGTAAATCAATGGGGCCGCCATCAGGGGCCAGACTATTTTTTTTAATAGTTTGTTCATAACGTTGATGGTTTATTTCTTTTTGGTTTTGAATTGCATCAGCCATTTCAGGATATCATCTACCACGGTTGTGTTCAGGGAATAATAAATAAACTGTCCTTCTTTAACCGAATGCACGAGGTTGGCCTGTTTCAGCAGATCCAGATGATGGGAAATACTGGGCCCGGATATATTGAATTGCTCCACAATCTCTCCGGCTGTCATATCACGCTGTCGTAACAGCTGCAGGATCTCCCGCCGGGTGGGATCATTGAGGGCTTTGAATACACTGTTCATGAAATTGCCAATTATATATTTAGACAAATATCTAAATAATTGCTGAATCTGTCAATATCATTCACAATTTTTTTAACAAATGGCCTTAAATCCTGTGTTGTATGCTGTAAAAGCAGGGATGAGTGGTACTGCTGTTAAATGCTGTTAACAATGCAACCCACTGATCGGGTGAAAATCCCATTTGACATAATTGGCTTGTACCCGGGTGTAACCCAATCTACCTTTGATACGTCAGAGATGATAAGAAAATGAACAGAAAAATAAATTGTATGAAAAAGATCATGTTATTGCTGGGAGTATTTGCATTGAGTTTCGGAGCTGTTAATGCCAATCCCGGCTCAGAAGAAGTAGATGCACGCGTACTGAATGCATTTAAAAAAGAATTTGCCACTGCAAAAGATATTATCTGGACCCTGGCTCCGGATTATTATCAGGCCTCCTTTGTTTACAACGAACAGCATATCACTGCATATTATAATACCGAAGGTGAGTTGCTGGGGCTGGCCCGTTTTGTGAGTCCGGTGGATTTACCAATGGCCCTGCAGGCCGATCTGAAAAGGAATTACCAGTCTTACTGGATCAGTAATCTCTTTGAAGCAGCCACGAAAGAAGGTACTACCTACTATATTACCATCGAAGATGCTGATCAGTCTGTTGTATTGAAGTCGGATAATGCCAGAGACTGGGATCAGTATAAAAAAGTTAAAAAATCCTGACGGGATTTCAGCAGTCAGTTCTTTATAGAGAAGATAGTTTTGGTGTGTGGTAAAAACAGCCCCGCTCCCTTTGTAAGGGACGGGGTTTTTTATCCCGGTTTGTCAGACAAGGTTAATTCAGGTTAATATCATTAACAATGCACACCGGCAATCCTAATTCACTTGACTTCGCTTGCCAGACGATCTATTTTTGAATCAACAAATCGAAAAACAATAATCATTAAACCTTAAGCCATGAAAAAAACAGTATTCGCCCTCTCACTGATCGTGACGATGGCCGCAACATCCGCTAATGCCTCTGTTAATCCTGATCCTTCCGGTGAAGAAGCAAAAGCCAATTTCAAAAAAGAATTTCCTGGTGCCGAACTGATCAGCTGGATTAATACCGGAACCATGCTCAAAGCAGTCTTCATTTATGATGGCTATCGTTCAGAAGCCTATTTCAATGAAGACGGGGAATTGCAGGGAAGTGCCCGCAATATTTTTTACAATCAGCTTCCGCTGGCGGTCACCCGCTCAGTTGACAAGCGTTTTGTAAAACCTGATGTGCTGGAAGTCTGTGAAATCACGGTGGGCAGCGGCACCAGTTATATTCTGCGTCTTGAAGATGAAGGCCGTCAGTATAAATTACAGATGGACGCCGGTGGTAATCTGATTAAAAAAGAAAAAGTAAAGTAAAATCAGCAAACGCAACTGATAAAAGTCCTGTAAACCGCAGGGCTTTTTTTATTGTTCAATATTGTATTTTTGCGGCTCTTCTCCGGTCAGCAGCAGGCTGTATTTATTCCGGAGAAAATTCGCAAAGTCTCCCGTCACTGCGGGATCAGAAGGCGGTCACCTTTTAAAAAGTTTAAAATGAACAAAGGACCCGTTTCACAATTCATCCAGCATCACTATCGTCACTTTAATGCCGCTGCCCTGATGGATGCAGCCAAGGGCTATGAAGCACATCTGAATGAAGGTGGTAAAATGATGATTACCCTGGCCGGCGCCATGAGTACCGGCGAACTGGGTATCTCTCTGGCCGAAATGATCCGCCAGGGAAAAGTGGATATCATCAGTTGTACCGGTGCTAACCTGGAAGAAGATGTGATGAACCTTGTAGCGCATTCACATTACAAACGCATTCCCAATTACCGCGACCTGACCCCGCAGGAAGAATGGGACCTGCTGGAAAATCATTATAACCGGGTAACGGATACCTGTATCCCCGAAGAAGAGGCTTTTCGCAGATTACAAAAACACCTGGTGAAACAATGGAAGGATGCGGAATCAAAAGGAGAACGCTATTTTCCTCATGAATTCCTTTATAAAGTGGTATTGAGCGGTGAATTGAAACAGTATTATGAAATTGATCCGAAAGACAGCTGGATTGTAGCCGCTGCAGAAAAAAATATTCCGATTGTGGTTCCGGGTTGGGAAGACAGCACCACGGGCAATATTTTCGCCAGCTATGTGGTTAAAGGTGAACTGCAGGCCTCAACAGTAAAAAGTGGTATTGAATACATGGTATGGCTGACTGAGTGGTACCGGAATAATTCTTCCGGAAAGGGAGTTGGATTTTTTCAGATTGGTGGTGGTATTGCAGGTGATTTCCCGATTTGTGTGGTGCCGATGATGTACCAGGATCTGGAATGGCATGATGTGCCTTTCTGGAGTTATTTCTGTCAGATCAGTGATTCCACCACTTCTTATGGTTCTTACTCCGGCGCTGTTCCCAATGAAAAAATCACCTGGGGTAAACTGGATATCAATACACCTAAATTTATCGTGGAGAGTGATGCTACCATTGTGGCCCCGCTGATTTTTGCCTGGGTGCTGGGTTGGTAAGCAGATGATATCACTGCCTATTGTAAGAGTAGTGTTATAGCAGAGAAACGACAATTGTCATATTGAGTCTATCGAAATATGACTTTTTTGAAATATAAGTATCGTTGAAAAACAAAGCTGTCGCATTTCGACAAGCTCAATGTGACAGCTTTGTTTTTTATGAACGTAGGTCTTCTTAGTATCCTTTTTACAATGTCTTCTTCGTATCCTCCCATGCCTTGGCAGGTTTAATGGCTTGTACCAGGGTGACGATGATGATCACTTTTACAATGATACCTTTATAAGCTGCTTCCCCTCCATTGAGCGCAATGGCGGCTATCCAATAGAGTATAAAAACAATGAGACCGACAACAGTAGCGGTATAAGGTTTTGTTTTTGTCCACAGCGCCAATGCTATAAAAATCCCCACCTCAATAGCAACAACCCCAATCATTAAAGGTGTCCATTCCAGACCAGCCATAGAAACAGAAAGTACTTCTCCCAATAAAACAAGAAATGCAGTTACAAACAAAGCCGTTCTCGCTTTTTTGATACCGGATTCATATCCCTGCATTTCCATTTTCTTCACACCATCGACATACTCTGAAATCACATTTTCCTTTGGCGTTTCCTGTGTTGTGGGGTGTTGGTTGTCTGACATATTTTTTTATTTCTAAGATATTGAAAATTCCCGTCCCGTTCTTTTTCCTGTCACCCTGAGATTTTCGCTTCTTGTCACCCTGAGCTTGTCGAAGGGTGGCTTGCAACAGCAATTAATACAATAAACCCCGCCAAATGGCGGGGTCGATTTATATAAAAGGGATGGATTAAAAACAGGAGTTCATCTTCAGAAGCGGCGATCCCGGCGGTTTTCTCTGCGGTCACGTACGTCTTCTCTGCGGTCACGCACATCTTCCCGGCGGTCTCGTACATCTTCTCTTCTGTCGCGGATATCTTCCATACGGTCACGTACACCACCCTGATGTCTGGCATCCCGGCGGTCTTCTCTGCGGTCACGTACGTCTTCTCTGCGATCGCGCACATCTTCCCGACGATCACGAACATCTTCTCTGCGGTCTCTTACATCTTCCACCCGGTCACGTACCCCGTAGCGGCCCTGGGCACTGGCATTTTGGGTGCCTGAAAAAGCGATAAAGAGCATGGCTGTTACTACAAGTGTTTTTACGATTTGATTAGTTTTCATTTTTTTCAATTTAATCTTTTCAATCAGGTACAGAAGAATAGACCGGGAGCTGTTGAAAAAGTTTAATCGGAATTATTCCCTGCCTGAAATGGCATAAAAAACCCCGGCTGAATCGGCCGGGGCTCTTGATAGTCAGTTTATTTTTTGATCAGGTATTAAAAACCTTTTGGCTTTTCCAGAATAATATCCCTTTTCAGCATTTCATTGCGGTTGGCCATTTCCCAGGCGGTATAGAAAACCAGCTGGGCTCTTTTTGCCATCATGGGATAATTGATTTTATCAGGGGTATCTGTCGGACGATGATAATCGGCATGGGTGCCATTGAAATAGAAAATGATCGGTACTCCTTTTTGTGCAAAATTGTAATGATCACTGCGGAAGTAAAAACGGTTGGGATCATTGGGGTCATTGTATTTCCGGTCCAGTTTCATTTTGACATAGGTATTATTCACCTGATCGGTTATCGGAGCCAGATCTGAACTCAGTTTATCATCTCCAATGATATAAACATAATTGGTGGAGTCTTTGTCCTTCAGGTACTCGGTACCGATACGGCCAATCATATCAATATTCAGATCCACACTGGTTTTATCGATCGGATAAACAGGATGCTCTGAATAATAACGGCTTCCCCATAATCCTTTTTCTTCTCCGCTCACAGTCATGAATAAAATACTGCGACGGGGACCTTTGCCGGCTGCCTTTGCTTTTACAAAAGCTTCAGCCAGTTCCAGGATACCGGTAGTACCACTGCCATCATCATCAGCACCATAATAAATGGTGGTATCATTTCTCTTGCCGATGTGATCATAATGTGCAGTCAGTACCACAAATTCATCTTTTTTATCTGTTCCTTCTAAAACTGCCAGTACATTGGATACCTGGGTGGTGGTGCTGGTCTTGGCATAACTCATGATAATTTCAGCAGGATAGGTTTTATTGCTGAGTGATCCGGCTTTCATCTTATTGAAAATATCCTTGCCATCTTCGCCCATGATCTTTGCAACCGCATCAGTCCCGATATTAAACGTAAAAGGAGGTTGTGCCGGCCGGTATCCGCCATTCATGCTCCAGCTGCTGCTGGTTGTTCCGGGTCGGCGCGGAAATCCGCTATTGACAACCATTACAGCAGCAGCCCCTTTATTCATGGCAGCTTCAAGCTTTCCAAAAACAGAAGCTGGTGAATTCCTTCCCTGTACGGTTGGTTTATAATCGGCCGGTAAGGCATCGAGAATGATTACCAGTTTGCCCGCCACTTTCAGATCCTTGTAATCATTCCTGACTTCTCCATCCAAAATACCATAACCAGCAAAAACGGCTTCTGAAAAACGCATTTCAGCAGCATAGCTGTTGGCCTGTGGTTGAAATTCCTTATTGAGCTCCAGGGTAGCGCCATTCACACTTAATGAAGCACCGATCAATGAATCCCTGTATAAGGTATAGTATTGACGGTAACTGCCATTATTACCCGGAGTTAATCCCAGTGCTTTAAAATGCGCCTCGATATAACTG
>DAORJS010000101.1:1836-8607 GCA_035439185.1 Chitinophagaceae bacterium | reverse complement strand
ACCATATTCTTTTCAAAGAAAGATTATGGGAAGATTGGCGCATCTGGGTCTTTTCTTACCCGCTGATTTTTCTGATAGGTGCTTTATCCTGGTACTCCCATATATCCTATGATAATTTAGTGGAAAAGAAATTTCCGGATCTGAACCAAAGCATGCAAAGAATCCTGCTCAAGGCACTGGTGGTGGTGATCATTATGCCCCCCAGTATATTGCTGATTCTTTTTGTGTATGATCGTTTCAGCATCTTTGGTTATAACTGGTCGGAAAAGGATATGTGGATGGGGCTGATTCTGGGCTGGTGTGTAAACCTGATTTTTGAAACCCTGTACGAAATAGATTATATGCTGATGAAGTACAGGGAATCCGTTCAGGAAAAAGAATCCCTCCGGCAATTATCCGAAAAACAGGAATTTGATACCCTGAAAGGACAGGTGAACCCGCATTTTTTGTTCAACTGTTTTAATACACTTTCTTCCCTGATCACAGAAGACCGGGTAAGGGCAGAGAAATTTCTGGATGAATTAAGCAAAGTGTACCGTTACCTGCTAAGGAATAATGAAGATGGCCTGACCACGGTACAAAATGAAATCAGGTTTATTGAATCCTATTATCAGTTATTACAAACCCGTCACGGGGAAGCAGTTCAGATCAACACCGAAATTGATAAACGTTATGACCAGTACCTGCTGCCGTCTCTTTCGCTGCAGTTACTGGTGGAGAATGTGGTCAAGCATAATGTATTGTCGAAAAACAAACCACTGGTGATTGATATTTTTACAACAGCCGGTAATAAACTGGTGGTGAATAATAACCTGCAAAGGCGAACGGTAAAAGCACCGAGTAATAAAGTGGGACTGGATAATATCAGGGGCAAGTATGCATTACTCAAGCAGCCAGGCTTTCAGGTAATGGAAGATAAAAATAATTTTACCGTGGTGCTTCCCCTGATCTGGAACAATGGTATAGAAAGCCGGCAGTTAATGGCTGGCACCCGGTTGATGAATTCTTAAACACAGCAATATGAAAGTACTGATTGTAGAAGACGAAGAACTGGCAGTAAAGAAGCTGCAGAAAACCCTGGCCGCCGTGGATGATACCATTGAAGTGGCGGGGGTTACCGACAGCATAGAGGAAACGGTGAACTGGTTGCAGTCGAACCCGGCACCGGACCTGGTGCTGATGGATATTGAACTGGCCGATGGTCAGAGTTTCGAGATTTTCAAACTGACAGAAGTCAAAAGCCCGGTAATCTTTACAACCTCGTATGATGAGTTTGCTTTAAAGGCATTCAAAGTGAACAGTGTGGACTACCTGCTTAAACCTGTGCAGCAGGATGAACTGCAGGCTGCTCTTGAAAAATACCATAAACTGAAAGGGAATACTAAAACGGAACTGACACTGGACAGCCTGGTCAAGGAACTGCAGCAAAAACTGCAGCCCCGGGAATTCAGAAAGCGCTTCCTCGTAAAACATGCGCAGAAGCTGGTGAGCATTGAAGTGGAGGATATTGCCTATTTCTACAGCGATGGCCGCCTTAATTTTTTCAAAACAAATGATAACCGCAAATTCGTGGTTGATTACACGATGGATGAATTGGAGGAAATGCTCAACCCCGAAGATTATTTCCGCATCAGCCGGTCCTTCTATGTATCAGTCAACAGCATTGATAAAATCGAAGACTATTTCGGCAACCGCCTGATCCTGCAATTAAAACCAGCGGTTGATAAGGAAGCACTGGTGAGCAGGGAAAAAGTGAGTGATTTTAAGAAGTGGATGGGGAAGTAGCAGTCGGCAGTCGGCAGTCGGCAGTCAGCAGTCGGCAGTCAGCAGTCGGCAGTCTATCAGTAGGTCAGTCGGCAGTATTCTGTCTTGAAAGAAAGGCTATTCATTCAATACAATTGACAAAGCTTAATAAGTACTGACTATCGACTAAAGACTATTGACTAACGACTAGCTAACCGGCACCCGCATGGTTATCGCCGAATGACTTTTATGTAAATCCACTTCAATACTGGCCTGTATCATACTCAGTCTTCTTTCCAGGTCCTGCCGATGCAGGAGATTATTCAATTGCTGCATATCACAATGTTCACTGTCGAAGAGCGTAATAAAGAGCAGATCACTCCGGTCTGATTTGATATATACATGCAGATTCTCAGCACCAAGGGTCACCAGGTTTTTTAATCCTTCTTTGAAAACAAGAAATGCATCATGCCGCATTTTCATATTCAGGGGAAGGGTTTCCACTTTATGATCCACGGCGATATCAATATTGACCCCATACCGGTTTTTCAAAGCATCGATGTATTCCCGCATCCGGTCTGTCGTTTTTTCCATACTGTCATTTCCCGGATCCAGGCTCCATAACATATCATCCATGGCAATGATCATATTATGGCTTTTGGAATGGATCTGCTCAATATACTCTTTTGATTTTTCAGGGTCCTTTTCTGCCTTGAGCCGGGCCATTTCACTCAGGATATTAATATTATTCAGCGCTGCATTCACTTCATGGTGAAGGTTATCGGCAATATTGTTCCGCATTTTAAGGATCGCTTCTTTTCTCCGGATCCTTTCCCGGTCGAACCAGAAAAAGAGTAAACCAATAATGACCGCCAGCCCGCAGAAGAACCACCAGCTTTTCCAGAATGGCGGAATGATCCGGATCGTTAATGTACTGACCACTTCACTGACCTGCCCTTCGGCATCCAGCGTTTTCATCCGAAAATGATATTTACCGGAGGGGAGATAAGAATAGACGGCCTTATTGCTCTTGTCGGCAATCCGCCAGTCGGGATCAATCCCTTCCATTTTATAAAGAATATTAAAAGCACTGCTGAATACCAAAGGTGAAAACCCAATTTCTATTGAATTGCTTCCGTAACGTAATTCAACCCTGTCCAGTTCCAGGAGCGAATCTACCAGCAGTGAACGGTTCTGCACCCGGAACTCGGTAATTTTTGGCAGGGGGGGAGTGCTGCTGATATTCATGGAATCCGGATTGAAACCGATAAATTCGGTACTGCTTCCAAATAGCAACCTGCCATCTGGCAAACGGGTGGAGGCAGCAAAACTGAAATGGTCATTATCGATTCCGTCACTGCGGTTAAATCCTACAAAGGCCCTCGTTTTTACATTTACACGGTTTAATCCGCTGGTGGTAGCAATCCAGATATAACCCCGGCTGTCTTTTTCCATAGATACCACATTGCCTCTCATGAATCCGGCACGGCCTATCTGTGTGGTATGCTGGGTATACCGGTTAAACAATAATAGGTTTCTGGTAGTGGCAATCGCCATCAGGCTGTCATTGTATTCCAGCACGGAATACGTATTTATCTCAGGTAAGCGAAAAGCGCCTTTGGTTGTATCACTGAATTGATAGATTACTTTATTCAGCCGGGGATCAATTACATATAAACCTTTCCAGTCTGATGCGACCCAGATCAGCCCTTTGCTGTCAACTGTTATTTTAATCACCATGGAAACAGGGAATCCTTCAAAGCGGGTAATTTTTTTAATATCCCTTGCTTTTTTATCTGCTGCATTCCATTTGAATAAACCAAAATTCTGCATACCCAGCCAGAGATTACCATCGCGGTCTTCCACAACCTGCCGCACCGTTCTGTTTTCCAGTTGAGGAGGGTTGTATGATTTAGCAATAGCGGTAGCCTGATTTAATTCAATGATACCGGGTTGGGCACCCATCCAGATCGTATTGCTGTCACCGGAGGCACACATCGTCCAGACTGTCGGGCTTTTCATTTCCTGAATTCCTTTAATGCGAAGTGGCAAAAGATTCAGGTTCCTGTCATATTGATATAAACCATCACTCCAGGTGCCCGCCAGAATCTCTCCGTTTTTAAGTGAGATAAATGACATCACGGTTCCTTTGCCCGGTCGGTTATTCACCCGGTCTGTATGCGCCACATTGGTAAAGTATTGTTCAGATGGATTGAACCGGTACAATCCGTTATTATCCGTTCCCACCCAGATATTTTTCTCCCGGTCTTCGAAAATGCTGGTAAGCCGTTCATAACTGATACTGCGTTCATTCAGGTAACCATTTTGTATCAGCTGAAAGCGGTTTTCTGATTCTACAAATCTTGCGAACAGATTCAGACCACCGATCCAGATACTGCCATCTTTTTGCTCAAAAAACCGGTAGGTTTCATAATAGGATTTCACCAGGGAGATAAATTCAAATTCCTCCAATACCGGTTTGGGGTCATTCAACCTGAAGCGATAGGCTTTTGGTAATCCGGTAATCCAGCTTTGAAACCAGAGCCTTCCCTGCTGATCAAAATGCAGATGATAGGGAATACTAATCGTTGACATCAGTTCTACGGCAGGAATCCTCTCCCGGTTATTCCCCGGGTAGCTCAATACCCTGGTCTGACTGTTATAGATTCCAACCCCTTTTCCTCCGGCAATCCAGTAATACGGAGTGCCGGGCTGATGGGCAAAATCAGATACACCTGTTCCTGGGGTGATTTCAAAAAAATTATTCTTCCATGAAAACTCATTGCTTTTTTCATCCCAGGTGACCACTTCCACACCACCCAATAAAAGAAAAATATGACCCGATTCATCTTTGATTAGTCGCTTTACGGCAGCTCCTTCAGGTTTTTGCGTTTTTGTAATGACTCTGACTGCAGTATAACGAAGTGTCTTTGTATTAAAATAACCGATATTCCCCCTGGCCGTGAGTAACCATAATCTGTTTTGATCATCCTTCAGCAGAAAGACCACATTGTTATCAGGTATACTGTTTGGATCAGCCGGGTTGTGTTGAAAATTCTGAAACCGGGTGCCATCAAAGCGCTGCAATCCGTCTACGGTCCCTACCCAGATAAAACCTCTTTCATCCTGAGTTACTGTATTGATTTCAGTGGAAAGAAGTCCCGCATCCGTAGTGTAATGGGTAAAATAAAATTTTTTGACGGGCTGCGCCGATATAGTCAGGCAAAACCAGTGAAAGATCAGCAAGAGCCACAAGAAAATGTTTTTCTTCAATGCAGTGAATTCAGTTCTCAAATTTAACCAATGACGGTACAAATTGAGGAAGGGGCTGTATGAACTGTATCCGCTGTGATTGGGCTGTGCTTTTGGCCGTATGAACTGTGCCGGAAAGAGGAGTGGAAAAGGAGCGATTCGTTAACAATTTTTTCATACTTAAGTTAATGAATGTTAAGCGTTTAATGAATCAACGGTTGATCCTTTAAAGTGGCTGATTCATACAGTACCGGCTTGTCTTCCGTTTGTAACCAATGCATCTTTGAATCGTCAAATTGATAGTCAACTTTAAACCAGATGTTATGAAAAAGATGATGATTTACGCAGCAAAAGCAACCGCGGTTGTGGCCGTGATTGCCATCTACTTTCACTTTAAAGTGGGAGATGAGATTACTGGTTTTGTAAAAACCGTAGCCACTAAAATTGTTCCATGGGCAAAGACTGTTATTTACTCATGAATGACCTGCTGGGGCTGAACAGCAAAAGAAGAACCGGTTCTTTTTAAAATACTTCCCATTTTTTTGAGCAGCAGGGTCGACAATAACATAAACAATAACAGAATCAGCAGTACCCATTCCTGTTTTATTGAACGTAACCAGTACACTTCCATCAAAACAAAACCATGGAAGAAGCAAATCAGTTTGGCCGCAAAACCATGGCTGAAGCCCTGATTGGTAAGCAGGTGATGAATATGTGTTCTGTCTGCAACAAAAGGAGAATTTCCCTTCCACATCCTGGTGGCAAATACCCGCAGGGTATCAAATACCGGAATCAATACAATTCCCAATACAAACACGGGCGCATTCGGCAATGCCTGTCCTTCAATCATATGGTTTACCTGTAAAAGCCGGACACAGAGTACGGCTGTTACAAATCCCAGTAACAGGGAACCGGTATCACCCATAAAAATTTTGGCAGGATTAAAATTGAAATAAAGAAAGGCCAGGATACCTCCTGCCAGCGCAAAGGCAATCAGGGCCGTATTGGTATCCCCGCTCAGTGTCAGAAAAAAACCAAGCGTCATCAGACTCATAAATCCGATTCCGCCGGCCAGTCCGTCAATTCCATCAATCAGGTTAAATGCATTGGTAATCCCAACAATTGCAATGATGGTAAAACTGTATTGTGCTGCCAGCGGTAATTCATCAATACCCAGCAATCCTTCAAAAGAAGTAATCCGGATGCCACTCAGTGCAATCAGTGCGGCCAATCCGGCCTGAATGATGAATTTATAGCGGGCTGATAAATCTTTCAGATCATCCAGAATTCCTAATCCAAATAAAACGGCTACCGAAAAAAAGAAGGCAACCAGTGCCAGTTCATTGCTGAAGGGGAACCACAGGAACAAACTCACCATCATTCCTGCCATGATAGCAATACCACCCATGGTTGGGATCGGAGTACTATGCAGTTTTCTGGCATTGGGAACATCATACAACCGGAAACGATTGATCAGATTAATGATGGGGGGAATACAAATCAATGTAACCACAAAGGCACTGATAAAACTCAGCAGCGCAAATTTAAAGGGCAGCTGTGACAGGTCAAGCTGCAACAGGTAGAGGTGGCTTTTCATGATACCCTGGTTGGTGAGGTATTTGGATTTAATATCTAAATTAAGCAGGCTTCGTAAAAAGCACAAGGGCTTTTGGAAATTGGTGTCTCTTTACCTGTATTTCCCCTTAGAAATCGCAGATGTACCCTCCTGAATTCAGCAGAATTTCAGGGGATGGACCGTATTTTTCACATGGTTGG
>DAORJS010000101.1:0-1736 GCA_035439185.1 Chitinophagaceae bacterium | reverse complement strand
CCCTCCTGAATTCAGCAGAATTTCAGGGGATGGACCGTATTTTTCACATGGTTGGAGGAAGTCGGGAAGTCGGGTAGTCGGAAAGTCCGAAAGTCGGGAAGTCCGAAAGACCGGAAGTCCGGAAGAAGAGGAAATGCTCTCCCGATAGCTATCGGGAGCTCAACTAACAATTTTCAATGTTCAGGTTATCGGCGGCAGTAGTCAGCAATCTTGCCAATATCTATTTTGACTACCACTTCCCGAAACCGCTAAGACCCGGGGCTAAGGCATTGTTACTTATGTGCACTTGAAAATTGAACATTGAGCATTGAATATTGAACATTTTCTAGATATTGGGGAAATGCTCTCCCGATAGCTATCGGGAGCTCAACTAACAATTTTCAATGTTCGGGTTATCGGTGTCAGTAGTCATCAATCTTGCCAATATCTATCTTGACTACGACTCCCCGAAACCGCTAAGACCCGGGGCTAAGGCTCTGTTACTTACGTGCACTTGAAAATTGAACATTGAGGATTGAATATTGATCATTTTCTTACGCTTTCTCCCAACTGAGTTTCCCACCCTGTATTTTTGTAACAAACACAGCAAATCAGTAATCTCTCTCCCATATTAGCCAGTCCCATCGAATACCTGAAAGGAGTAGGTCCGCAAAAAGCTGATCTGTTCCGGAAAGAACTCGGCATTTTTACTTTCGGAGATCTGCTCACCCATTTTCCCTTCCGGCATATTGACCGCACCAAACTGAATGCCATCAATGAACTGACACCAGCAATGGACTATGCCCAGCTGGCAGGGGTTTTACTAAGAATGGATGTCATCGGACAAAAAGCCGGTAAAAGACTGGTGGCAGAACTCAAAGACCAGACCGGGGAAATCGAACTCACCTGGTTCCAGGGACTGAGCTGGGTTCAGAAAATGCTGGAACCGGGAAACTCCTACCTGGTTTACGGACGCCTGAGTTTTTATAACGGGCAGGCGCAGATGGTACACCCGGAATTTGAATTAATCCGTCCCGATCAACCCATCGAAAAAAATTTTCTGGAGCCGGTTTATTCCACCACCGAGAAACTAAAATCACGCGGACTGGGTGGCAGGCAAATCGGTAAACTAACCCAGGTATTGTTTGGGATGCTGCGCGAACAGGATATACCGGAAAACATTCCCGCACCCCTGTTGCAACAACTCAATCTCATTGGCCGTTACCAGGCCATACGACAGATCCATTTTCCGCAATCAATGGCCGAATATGAAACCGCTGTAAAAAGACTCAAGTTTGAAGAATTTTTTATGGCGCAGATGCGGATGGGTTTGCTGCGTTCCGGCCGGCATAGACATTCCAAAGGAGTGGTTTTTGATAAAGTCGGAAACCTCTTTAATGAGTTTTACAAAAATCATCTCCCCTTTGAACTGACCAATGCCCAGAAAAGAGTGATCCGCGAAATCAGGAATGATACCGCAAAGGGTAAACAAATGAACAGATTGCTGCAGGGAGATGTGGGCAGTGGAAAAACCATTGTGGCCCTGCTCCTGATGTTGCTGGCTGCAGATAATGATTGCCAGTCCTGCCTGATGGCACCCACCGAAATCCTGGCCCGCCAACATTTTGCCGGCATCAGCAGGCTGCTGGAAAAAATGGGAGTGACTGTTCGCTTGCTGACCGGTTCCACCAAAGCAGCTGAAAGAAAAAAAATACTAAAAGAGCTGGAAGAAGGGAATTGTCAAATCCTGATCGGCA
>DAORJS010000100.1:0-8645 GCA_035439185.1 Chitinophagaceae bacterium | reverse complement strand
AAACTACAATGATCCGGAAAATGAAATACCTGCTCCTGTTGTCCCTGTTCAGCTTTACACTGAAAGCATCGGGTCAATCGGCCTGCACATTACCCGGACAAACTCCTGAATCAGCCATCCTGGTATGCGGATCTGTTTCCCTTTTTGCCACTACTCCGATCTTTTGCGGTGTCAAACCTATTCCCCCACCCTGCGGAGACGGATTTCCTTACCGTGATCAGAATCCCAATTTCTTCCGGATGGCCTGTTATACCAGTGGTACTCTCGGATTCACGATTACTCCTGCCAATCCCATTGGAGATTTTAACTGGCAGCTTTTTGATATTACGGCCACTAATCCGGTGGATATTTTTACCAATCCGGCCTTACTGGTGGCTTGTAACTGGTCGGCCGACCTGGGCGAAACGGGTGCTTCCTCTGTGGGAACCGACCTGGTCGTTTGTTCCGGTCTCCAACCCCTCTTCAGTAAGATGCCGGATATTATTCAGGGCCACACTTATTTGCTGATGGTATGTAACCAGACACCGGTGGCGGAAGGTTTTGAACTGAGTTTTTCAGGTGGCACGTCCGTGATTACCGAACCGGCATTACCCAGAATGTTACAGGCGAGACCTGATTGCCGGGGTACGGAAATACTGGTAAGAATGAATAAGAAAATAAATTGCGGTACCGTTGCTGCGGATGGTTCTGATTTTAGTTTGAGTGGTGGCGCAACCATCATCAGTGCTTATACATTGACCTGTGATGCAGTTTCAGGTTCGGATTCTGTCTTTATCCGCCTTGATCAGCCGATCAGCAATGGATCCTATACACTTTCCATCAAAACCGGAACAGATGCCAATACGATCACAGATATTTGTGGCAGTGATATTGCCGTGGGCGAATCCATTGCTTTAAATGTATCGGCACTTCAACCCCCAACCGTAACAGATATCAGTAAAACAGGTTGCGCCCCGCAATGGATTGATATCCGTTTCAACCGCCCGGTCAGTTGTGCGAGTCTGGCAGCTGATGGAAGTGATTTCCTGATCAGCGGACCGCAGGCTGTTCAGGCAAGAATTGCCTCTTCTACTTATTCCGGGTGCAGGTCGGGATTAAGCAGTCTGATAAGACTAGAAATATTATCTCCCTGGACGACTGGTGGTAATTTCCAGGTTTCTATTGTGAATGGCACTGACGGGAATACGATTTTTGATGAATGTGGCATCATTACACCAGCAGGTACAGCTGGTAGTTTCTCTATTATCAACCCTATCTCTGCACAATTCAGTTTTACCTTGCCAGCTTCCTGCAATGCCACTACGGTTCAGTTTTCACACGATGGCAATGGAGGTGCCAGCTCCTGGCAGTGGGATTTTGGTGCTGGTGGAAGTTCAACCCTGCAAAACCCCGTGTACAGTTTTCCTGCTACCGGAAAACAAACTATCCGTTTGATTACAACGAATGGCCAATGTATTGATACAGCTACACAGGATATAGATATCAGGGGCATGATGAAATCTCTGTTCCTGGCCCCGACAGTGGTATGCCCGGGTGATACCGTACATCTCGAGAACCGGAGTACCGGTAATGCAGATCAATGGAGATGGGATTTTGGGAATGGTCAATTCAGTACAGACAAAGACCCGGTTATTTACCGTTATGCCCCATTGGGCCGGGAACAGTTATATACCATAAGCCTGATCAGCAGCAATTCACAATTGGGATGTTCGGATACCAGTAAGCGGGTGATCAGGGTCCTGGCCCATTGTACGATCGCCGTTCCATCTGCATTTACCCCAAATGCGGATGGTAAGAATGATTTTCTCTTTCCTTTGAATGCACTTAAAGCGGATCAGCTGGAATTCAGGGTATATAACCGGATGGGGCAGATTATTTTTTCCGGAAGAGACTGGACCCATAAATGGGATGGGCGGGTAAATGGATTGGAACAACCAACAGGCATTTATGCATGGATCCTCACTTATATTGATAAGGAAACGAAGCAAAGAATATTTCAGAAGGGAACCAGTTTGCTGATCCGTTGATTATTCTGCAGCTCCCAGTACAACGGTCTGCACCATCTTTTTAGCCACGGGTTTATCATGAAGTAAGGCTGGTTTCCAGGTACCCATTTTCTCCAGGCGGCTGATCAGGATATCATGCAGTTCTTCCCCGTTTTTCAATCCTTTGGTGACTTTAAAATTCACGGGTACCCCGTCTTTATCTACTATGAATTCAACCTGTATATAAGCCCGTTTCACCCCTTCAGGAAGGTAGCTGGTTAATTCCTTTCCTAATGTTTCCAGGTATTTCATAAGGGCATCACCTCCCCCGGGGAATTGTGGCCATTGGTGTACGGCATCAGCCAGATTGGTAATACTCCGGGTCAGGTGTTGTACCGGTTGTCTTTTAGGTTTTTCTTCAGCTACCAGTTTCACTTTTTTGGGAGGTACATCATTGATAATATATTCTCCTTTTCCACCGATCATTACCACAGGAAGCTGTTTATATTTTTCAAAATAATCAAAAGCATCTTCCATCCGCTCTGCAAATTTTTTGAGCCCCTGATCATCCTTGGTCAGTCCTTCCAGGTATTTCACGCTTTTCTCTACATTGAACCGAACAGGGAAAATATGGACGGGAATAAAATCCTGTCCCTGGTCCTTGGCATGTGCGGCAATGATATACAATTCATCAATCTGTTCATCACGGATGGGAATACAACCCACGGTCACACAGCTGCCATGTATATAAATCTCGCTGCCGGGGCGCAGGGAATCACTCAGTATTTTATCTGAAGCATTGGGATAATTTAATCCGAGGGAGAGGTAGTAATTGCTCTTGGGATTAAATACATTGATATAATAAAATCCTTCCGGTACCTGGTAATCGCCTTCCATTCTTTTGGGGCCGAGGGTACCAGCCAGGGCACAAACCCGGTAAGTTTTAAATAATTTAAAAGGCTCCTGCGCCTGATTTTTCACCCAGACTTCCAGCTGACTGTCATACTTGAAAGATCGGATATAAATGTATTTAGCCGGCCATACCAGGTTTTTGGCTTCAAATTGTTTCTGAAGGGTATCTTCCTTTCTTTCCAGGGCTTCACTGGGACGGGGAAAGGTTTTCTGGTAATCAATAAATGAATAGGAATTACTGCCACTTTTGGAGGAAAAGGGTTGCGCCATTGCACCGGCAAAAACCGCTACACAGGAAATGGATAAAATAAATTTCTTCATCTTAATCAGTTTAGGATGAACGACGGGTGGCGGATTTTAGTGTGACAGTGGTGATAAAGTAGTGGTAAAGATATTGAGATATTAGGATATTTGGATATTGGGATATTGGGATATTGGGATATTAAGATACTGAAAGTCATTCCCGATAAATAATATCCTGATATCCCAATATCCCAATATCCTACTATCATCCTCTTTCTACAAATTCCCCCTCGCATCCTGTTCTCTTTCCAATGCCTCAAAAAGGGCTTTGAAATTGCCTTTGCCAAAGCTTTTAGCCCCTTTGCGTTGGATGATTTCGAAAAATAAAGTGGGCCGGTCTTCTACGGGTTTTGAAAATAGCTGGAGCAGATAGCCCTCATCATCCCGGTCAACCAGGATTCCCAGTTCCTTGAGCGGTTCCAGGTCTTCATCAATTTTTCCTACCCGGTCTAAAAGATCATCGTAATAGGTATTGGGCACGCGGAGAAATTCCACTCCCCTGTTTTTTAACTCGGTGACCGTTTTTACAATATCATTTGTTGCCAGGGCCACGTGCTGACATCCTTCGCCATCATAAAAATCAAGGTATTCTTCCACCTGGCTTTTCTTTTTGCCTTCTGCGGGTTCATTGATGGGGAATTTTACAAAGCCATTTCCGTTGCTCATTACTTTACTCATCAGCGCAGAATACTCAGTGGAAATATCATTATCATCAAAACTCAGGATATTGCGGAAACCCATTACATCCTCATAGAATTTCACCCAGGGATTCATCTGGTTCCAGCCAACATTTCCCACGCAATGATCCACATACAGCAGTCCGGTTTCAGTGGGGTTATAGTCCGATTTCCATTCCCTGAATCCGGGCATAAATACTCCCTGGTAATTTTTCCTTTCCACAAAAACGTGTACGGTATCCCCGTAGGTGTGGATTCCACTCAGCACCACTTCTCCCTGGTCATCTTTCAATACAGTGGGCTGCATATAAGGTCTGCCCCCCCTTTTGGTGGTTTCATCAAAAGCAGTTTGGGCATCTTCCACTTTCAGGGCCAGGACTTTCACTCCGTCCCCATGTTTGTAGATATGATCGGCTATCGGGTTCCCGCTTCGTAACGGAGTGGTCAGCACAAATGTGAGTTTGTTCTGCCGGATGGCATAACTGACCCGGTCTTTGATTCCGGTCTCAGGTCCTGCATAAGCCAGGCTCTGAAAACCGAAAGCCGTTTTATAAAAATGGGCAGCCTGTTTGGCATTGCCTACATAGAATTCCACGTAATCGGTTCCCTGCAGCGGAAGAAAATCTGTATTGATTGCTGTTGATGGATTTGTTGTTGTTGATGTCGCCATGATTTTAAAATTTGAAGATGTAGAAAAAGGCATAATGATGCCTGAAAAAAGATGCCTTTTCAGCAATGATCCATGGCCAGTGTCACCATCAGCAGACTGAACTGGCTGCGTTGGTCACTGAATCTTTTCTGTGGATAATCGGGACGCATATGGCAAAGGTAAATAGTTCCTTTTACAGCGGATGGAAACAACACTCAATTTACTATTTTTGAGTGAAACCAAAACCGCACGCTGTGCTGCCTTTTATCACGCATCCCGCATTTTACAGCATCACCATCCTGTTGCAGGCTATTTGTGTGATCCATTGCGTCCGCTCCAGAACCCAGCAGAACTGGATCTACCTGATTATTTTTTTACCGCTGATCGGCAGTCTGGTCTATCTTTTTTCTGAAGTAATCACCCGCAGGGATATGCGGAATGTGAAAGCTGGTGTGGGGGAAGTGTTTAACCCATCGGGCTCACTAAAGAAACTGGAAGAAAATTTCCGGTTTTCGGACACATTTAATAACCGGATCCTGCTGGCCGATGCCTGTATGGCTGCCGGACAAACCCAGCGGGCCATTACTTTATACGAAGAGGGACTGGAAGGGGCATTTTCAGAAAACGAATTGGGGGTATCGCGGCTGATCATGGCTTATTATCAGGAAAGAAGATTTGAAGATGTGATAAAGATTACTCCCCGGATCATCAGACTCCCTCATTTCTTAAAATCGAAGTCGCATATTCTGTATGCTGCGGCACTTGGACAATCCGGCCTGCCTGAAAAAGCAGAAACTGAATTCAGAAAAATGAATGGCCGTTTTGGCAATTTTGAAGCCCGGTATTATTATGCACTTTTTCTACGTCAACAAAACCGGCCACAGGAAAGTCTGGATCTGCTGAACCAAATCACCGAAGAAATTCCCCAATTGAGCGCGGTGGAGAAAAGAAGTAATCGTCAATGGCTGAATCTGTCCCGGGAAGCATTACGCCGGTGATCCGATATCCTTCGTCAGTCTTTGTTTGATTATCTTTGCCCGCATGCAAAAAAAATCAACTGTTCCTAAAATCGGTATCCTTGGTGGAGGTCAACTCGGCAGAATGCTTTTACAGGCTGCTGCCAATTACCCGGTCGACACTTATGTACTCGAAAATGATCCGGAATGCCCTGCAGCTCATCTCTGCCATCATTTTACAATGGGTGATATACGTGATTTTGATACGGTTTATGCATTTGGAAAAGGGCTCGATGCCATTACCATTGAAATTGAGAATGTAAATGCAGAAGCACTGGCAAAACTGGAACAGGAAGGCGTAAAGGTTTTCCCGAAACCTGCTGTATTACTAACCATCAAAAATAAAATCAAGCAAAAGGAATATTACCGGCAACACCAGATCCCAACTTCAGATTTCATTATTACCCATGATCTGGCTGATTTAAAAAAGCAGGACGGATTTCTGCCTGCTGTTCATAAAATCGGTGAAGGAGGTTATGATGGCCGCGGGGTGCAATTGCTTCGTTCCGCTGATGATCTGAATAAAGGATTTGATGCTCCATCTGTTTTGGAAAAAATGGTTTCCATTAAAAAGGAAATTGCGCAAATGGTGGCGGTGAATGAGAAAGGAGAAACCGCCTTATACCCACCTGTTGAAATGCTTTTTGATCCCCGTTTGAATTTACTGGATTACCAGCTTTGCCCGGCTGGTCTGGATGAAAAAACCCTTTGGAAAGTGGAAGCCATTGCCCTTTCTGTGGCCAGAAATTTTAAATCGCCGGGGCTTTTTGCCGTGGAGATGTTTGTTGACATGAATAATGAAGTGCTGGTGAATGAAACAGCTCCCCGGGTACATAACAGCGGGCATCATACTATCGAAGCACATTACAGTTCTCAGTTCGATATGCTTTGGCGGATCATGCTTGGTTATCCGCTTGGAAATACGGATGCTATCCTTCCTTCCATTATGGTCAATATTATCGGGGCTGAGGGTTTTAGTGGGGATGTACAATATGAAGGGCTGGAAGATGTACTGAAAATTGACAACGCCTTTGTCCACCTCTACGGAAAAAAGCAAACCAAACCTGGCCGGAAAATGGGTCATGTGACCATCCTGAGCAAGGAAAAGCAGGATTTATTATTCCAGTCTAACAAGGTTAAACATACGCTCATCGCCCGTACCTGATCCGCCATTTATCCCAGCCCTGTGCCGCTGATACTTCTTTGAGAATCAGTGCAGGTTAGCTTTTATTCCTCCGTCTAAAGCCTTGGAATGAATCCATTATCTTTATCACCGGATTTTTTACCGCAACCTATTCATATTTTATGAGATTATTTTTTTTCGCAGTTGCATTTTGTTCCCTCTTTTTGATTTCCTGCGGGGGCAAAAAAAATAAGATTGAAGCTCCCAGGAGCGGTGGCGGTGCTGCCAAGGCCCCTCCGTCAAAAGTTGATGGTTATATTGTCAGACTGGAATCCTTCCAATCCACCATCGAAATGCCCGGAAGTATAGTGGCTAATGAGGTCACTGAAATTCATCCGGAGGTTTCTGGCCGTATTGTTCAACTGAACCTGGTGGAAGGCCGGTATGTGAGCAAAGGGGCTGTACTTGCCAAATTGTATGATGGTGATCTGCAGGCTCAGTTAAAAAAAGTGCAGGTGCAACTGGCTTTGGCCAAAAAAACGGAAGAAAGACAGGCCCAATTATTAAAAATCCAGGGGATCAGTCAGCAGGATTATGATATCAGTCTTTTACAGGTGAATAACCTCAATGCAGATATTGGCATCCTGCAAACCAGTATTGCTAAAACAGTAGTGAGAGCTCCCTTCAGCGGAAAAATTGGTTTAAATAAAGTGAGTCCGGGTGCTTATGTAAGTCCGGCTTCTGTGTTGGCCACGATCAGTCAGACTGATCAGTTAAAACTTGATTTTACTGTTCCTGAAAAATATTCCGGCAAGATTAAAATCGGACAACTGGTCACTTTTACCATTGAAGGCGCCAAAAAAGAATTTGGCGCGAAAGTGGTGGCGACTGAATCCAATGTAATGGAAACCACCCGGACCCTGACAGTTCGTGCAGCTGTTATGGGCAAAGATGAGGCATTGATGCCCGGGGCATTTGCCAAAGTGCTACTCAGTTTTGATCCGGATCCGAATACGATTCTGGTACCAACTCAGGTCATCCTGCCACAGGCAAGAGGGAAAAAAGTCATTCTGTATAAAGGAGGAACAGCTGTATTTGCTGATGTGGTTACCGGCGAAAGAGATTCGGCCAGGGTACAGATCACACAGGGGTTAAAAGAAGGAGATACAGTTGTAGTTACAGGCTTATTAAGTGTGAGGCCGGAAGGGAAGTTGACGATCGGGAGGATTGTGAATTAGACT
Organism: Chitinophagaceae bacterium; assembly: GCA_035439185.1. Taxonomy (GTDB): domain Bacteria; phylum Bacteroidota; class Bacteroidia; order Chitinophagales; family Chitinophagaceae; genus JJ008. The sequence continues at coordinate 739 of DAORJS010000100.1, read as the reverse complement.
TGCCCGCCGTAGCCTTGGCGAAGGAGGGGAATTAGGTATTAGATATTAGGTATTAGGATATTAAGATATTGGAATTTCCGACCTGCCTTCGTAAAGCGGGAATTTATTTGGAGGATAATTATAAACTAAGGAGACGTATTTAAGCGATGAATATATCAGAACTCAGTTTACGCAGACCGGTACTGGCGATTGTGATGAATATCCTGATCGTGCTTTTTGGCGTGATTGGTTTTCAGTTCCTGGGTGTGCGGGATTATCCGGCCATTGATCCGCCGAATATCAGTGTGCGTACCTCCTACCCCGGTGCCAATGCCGATATCATCGAAACGCAGATCACCGAGCCATTGGAAAAAGCTATCAATGGAATCGCCGGTGTAAAGAATATCACGTCCAGCAGCAGCAACGGAACCAGTAATATCAATGTGGAGTTCGACTTGGGGGTAGACCTGGAAGCGGCTGCCAATGATGTAAGGGATAAAGTATCACAGGCACAACGCTCTCTTCCCTCCGACCTCGATGCGCCACCCGTTGTATCGAAGGCAGATGCCAGTTCCGATTTCATACTTTCCATGACGGTGCAAAGCTATACCCGCACCCCTTTGCAGATTACAGAATTCGCCAATAATACCCTGGTTGAAAGATTACAAACCATACCCGGTGTAAGTGGCATACAGATCTGGGGAGAAAAAAGATATGCCATGCGTATCTGGATTGATCCTGTTAAACTGGTTGCCAAACA
>DAORJS010000099.1:0-8652 GCA_035439185.1 Chitinophagaceae bacterium | reverse complement strand
ATGATTCATCCCGTTCTTTCATCGCAACAGATTGTATCACTTCGCCAACAGGTGAAGACATTGCTGATAGAAGAAAGATTATTGCAATTCATCGCTAAGCTGGTGCATCAGACCCGCAACAATAAATCAGTTTATCTCGGGGCTTCCCCCAGGGCTTCTCTGGCGATCATGAACGCCTCCAAAGCAATGGCGGCTATTCAGGGAAGGGATTTTGTGACACCGGAAGATATCCTGGCCATTGCACCACCTGTATTGCGTCACCGGATCATTCTTTCTCCCGATAAAGAGATGGAAGGAATTACTGAAGATGATGTGATCAAACAAATCATCCAGAGCATGGATGTTCCAAGATAAAGTCAGCTGCCCGGATTGGTATTTTTATTCGGGCTGATAACTGCTGTTTTACATGATAAAGTCATTTTACTTACATAAACTGGTTTATTATATCGCGGGTCTGGCATCCGTGGTCTTTGTGACCAGTTATTTTTTCCCGCAGTTATACAGGATCGGATTACTGATCCTGCTCCTGCTGGCCCTGGCCATATTGGTGGATGGTATACTGCTATACAGTAAAAAAAATGCACTGGAGGCGGAAAGGGTCCTGTCCGAAAGGTTTAGTATCGGCGACCCCAATAAAATATTTATCAAACTGAAGAATAAATTTCCCTTTCCCATCCGCAGCAGTATCATTGATGAAATTCCCATTCAGTTCCAGGATCGTAACTGGTTGCGGAAAACACAGGTGGGAGGTCATGGAGAAACGGAGCTGCATTATACGCTTACACCTTTGTCAAGAGGTGAGTATAGTTTTCATGATATAAATGTCTATGTACACGGTCCGCTGCAACTGGTGCGACGCCGTTTTGTATTTCCGGCACATCAGGTGGTGAAAGTGTATCCTTCCTATGTTCAGATGCGCAAATACCAGTTGCTGGCTGTAAGTAACCGGTTACAGGAAGTTGGGGTGAAGAGGATCCGTAAGATCGGGCATAGTATGGAGTTTGAGCAGATCAAGGAATATGTACGGGGTGATGATTACAGGACTATCAACTGGAAAGCAACTGCCAGAAAGGACAGTCTGATGGTGAATAACTATACCGATGAAAGAAGCCAGCAGATATACTGCCTGATCAATAAAGGAAGGGTGATGAAAATGCCTTTTCATGGCATGACCCTGCTGGATTATTCTATCAACGCAGCACTGGTGCTTGCGAATGTGGCATTAGTACGTCAGGACAAGGCCGGGATCGTGACTTTTGAAAAGAATATTGATATGTTTTTGCAGGCCGATAAAAAACCCACACAAATGAATCTGGTGCTGGAGACTCTTTATCGCCAGAAAACGGATTTCCTGGAAGCTGACTTTGAAAAACTTTTTTCTGCGATCCGTAACCGGGTTACGAACCGCAGCCTGCTGGTTTTGTTCACCAATTTTGAATCCCTGGAAAGCCTGCAAAGGGAAATGCCTGCATTAAAGCGGATGGCGCGTTATCATCTCCTGCTGGTGGTGTTTTTTGAAAATACCGAACTCAAACATTTACTGGACAAAAAGGCAGGGACTATCGAGGAAATTTATATCAAGACAATTGCTGAAAAATTTGTGTATGAAAAAAGACTGATGGTAAAAGAACTGCATAAAAACGGAATTCTTTCTATTCTCACCAGCCCCGAAAATCTCACGGTGAACACGGTGAATAAATACCTGGAGCTGAAAACCAGGATGTCTATTTAAGTACGAAGTACAAAGTTCGAAATGCCAGAAAGCCTTGATGAAGTAAAACAGTGCCTGTATTAATCTGCTTTTTTTCAGAAGAACATCCTTTTTAATCAATCATTTACCTTTGCCCGATGGAATTCAGCAAGAACGCATTTGAAGAAGGACAGGTATTATTAATTGATAAACCATTACAATGGACTTCATTTGATGCAGTCCGGAAAATCCGGAATCTCATTCGCATTAAGAAAGTTGGTCATGCCGGGACCCTGGATCCGCTGGCTACCGGTTTACTGATTATATGTACCGGGAAATTCACCAAGCGTATCAACGAATACATGGCACAGGAAAAAGAATATACCGGCCATTTTACATTGGGTGCCACGACACCTACTTATGATCTTGAGAGTGAGCCCACGGATAGAAAGTCATTAGATGGGATAACGAATGAAAGCATACATGCAGCCACGGCCGCTTTTACCGGAGAAATTTTTCAGGTGCCGCCGGCGCATTCGGCTATTAAAGTAGATGGAAAAAGAGTATATGAACTGGCCCGTCAGGGAAAAGAAGTAAAACTGGAGCCCAGAAAAATTACAATACACCTGTTTGAAATAACGGCAATCAATCTGCCGGTACTGGAGTTCAGGGTGGTTTGCAGTACGGGTACATATATCCGTAGTCTGGCTAATGATTTTGGAGCAGCATTGGGCTGTGGAGCTTATCTCAGCAGTTTACGCCGTACCCGAATCGGGGCCTTCCCTGTTGATGATGCCATGAGTATTACAGGCTTTGAAGAAAAAGTAAAAGCCGCTTACAGTATAAACGGATAACTAATCGCCAGCTGAAACTGGTCAGCATCCCGCCATCTTTTATAGCCAAACCATTTATTCTTAACACTGGCTTTATCAGGAGCCGGACTTGGATCCTTGGCCTTGATGGAATAATCCAGTCTGATCACAAAAAAATTCAGGTCTATCCGGAAACCGGTCCCCACACCTACCGCATAATCTTTTAATAAGCTGCTCATTGAAAAGACCTGTTCTGATGGCCGGTTAGGGGATGGTTTTGTGTACCAGATATTGCCAATATCAGTAAAGAGGGCACCTTCAACAGGAAAGCCAAAGGCTTTGATCAGGGGAAAACGATATTCCAGATTGGCTTCCAGGTGTAAGTCTCCGTACCGGTCCGGTAAACCGGTTGTTCCAAAATCCTGTACGGAAGAACCAGGCCCCAGTTTTCTCAAACTCCAGGCACGCATACTGTTGGGACCACCGGCAAAGTACTGACGAAGGAGTGGAAGGTTATATTTTTTATCTTCCTGTACCGTAGACCCGAATTCATATCCGATTCCTGCAAAGAGATGAATAACGAATGCAGAACGGTTGATACTGATCTTTCTGGCAAAATCCGCATCAATCTTGATAAAACGGAAAAGGTTACTGTCAAGAAATGCATTCTTTTTAATCAGCCCGGTGAGCAATCCTGATACTTCTGCATTCAGACTAAGTACATTTATATTTTTCTTCTTTCCTCCTTTCACCTGCATCCCGGCCATCATGGATGTAATCAAGCCGTCCGTAAAAATATTTTTCAGGGAAGGATTCTTTTTAAAAATGGAATCCAGCAAGGGAAGGGAACTGAAGCTGGAATATTCAATATTGGGAAAACGCAGGGTCATTAGTTTTTTCCCCCATTGAAATTCATATCCCCAGGATCCGTTAATGGTATTCAGATTATAGAGTTGACGTCTTTGTGTTGTAGCGGCATTAAACACCAATAGCGTACGGATGCTGTTTCTTGTTTTTTCTCCCAGCCAATCCATCCGGGGAATGGCTTTTGGGAAAGCAATAGTATGGTTAAGACTTAACTGCCGGGTTTGAATAAAACGGATATCAGTGGCGGTATCACGCCCGGTTTCCACTCCGAACCGGAGATTGGTGCTGGCCTGTGCGGCAGCATGACCGAAATTCCGGTTTTGTAATCCAATATTAAAACCAATACCAAAGAGGTTACCGGATACCAGGTTTTGGTTCCGGCTTCCTTCCAGATTGGCAGTGAAAGAATATTTACGGGCAGCAGTCAACCGGATGTTGAAATCAGCTGTATCCTGTCCGGCACGCGGTTGTTGTTCAATATTAACCAAGCGCCAGGCACCGAGGGAATTAAAACGGTTGCTGGTGCGCAGATAATTTCGCTGATCATATATATCACCCTTGTGCAGGTAAATATTGGAAGGAAGTATTTTGGGTTTAAATGTATTGCGATAGGAAACCACTTTCACACCGTTGACCCAGGTTTCTTTTCTGGTAAAACCGGTTGTATCAAGTGGCGTATCCGGGTACACGGTAATATTTCCAATATAATATTTTCGCAGCCGGTTACTGTCAAGCCCGGGTCTGAGTCTGATTTCGAGATCTGCAGAGGGATTAGCTCTTCTTTCCTGCAGTTTTTGTAATTGCTCCAGTTGCTCCAGCGGGTCAAAAGTGGGTTGCAATAAGGACACATCAATGGTGTCCCAGAGGCCGATCAGTTCTTCCCTGCCAAAACGCATATAGCCATTGTTACGGTATAAAAGCACCAGCCGGTCGAGTTCAGCAGAAATAGCTGATTTGGCAAAAGGATCCCCTTTTTTGACCAATCCGGGTTCCCTGCTGGCGAGAGCCTGTAAATCGGGTTGTTTTATATTGTAGGCAAACGAATCAATACGGACTACTTTACCCGGTGTGACCAGAAAATCTACTGTGGTTCTCAGCTCATTTCCGGCTACCGTGTCAATGATCGCTTTGTAGGTAATCGTATCATTAAAATAACCCAGTGATTTGAGCAGGGCCTTCATATAAATGACGGAACGGTCTGCATTGGCGCTTTCATATACTGGTGGATTGACCAATACGGGCCGGTTGATCCCTTTATAAAGGATTTTTCTGGCTGCCCTCACTTTAATGCTGTCGTCTAACTGATTGGCCAATCTTGACTTCAGTCTGTTTTTTTCCTCCAGGCTGAAGTTTCCGTTAACGGTAATATTATATTTGAAAACAAATGGCTTATTTGCAGGTGCATTTTTTGGAACAACCCCACAGGAGCCGATTATCGTCAGGCAGATAACGATCAGGGATATCCAAAATAAATGGCGGCTGTGCATGAAAGGATAGCTGCAAATAAATAAAATCGGTCAGAATGCTGTCAAAATCAAGACTCAAATATATCCAAACTTTAGGCCAGAAAAAATTCAGGCTTCAGGAGGGCTGCTTTCTTGCGGAAGGACCTAAACTGGTTGCAGAGCTGTTAACAGAAAAGAGGGCTTATGTGCTGGAGATTTTTGCTTTGGAAGCCTGGATAATGGAGAATCAATCCATGATCGGGACAACGGCCTGTAGTATTATATCAGCGCAGGAATTAGAGAAAATTTCACAATTGAATACTCCCAATCAGGTACTGGCAATAGCAAAACAGTTTGAGCATACAGTTCCTGTACATGCTGCCGGTTTGATGCTTGCCCTGGATACCATTCAGGATCCCGGAAATCTGGGTACGATTATCCGGATTGCAGACTGGTTTGGAATTCAGCAGATCGTTTGCAGTGAAGAAACTGCTGAATCTTATAATCCCAAAGTAGTACAGGCCACCATGGGAAGTATTGCCCGGGTGGAAGTCTCTTATACGAATCTGGAGGAGTGGTTAGCCAAACAATCATCAGCCAGTATTTATGCAGCGGTGCTTGAAGGGCAGGATATCAGGAAAATAAATCCATTAATGGAAGGCATCCTGCTGATAGGAAACGAATCAAAAGGAATCAGCCCTTCCTTATTAGCGATGGCCAATCATCGGATCAGCATTCCGCAGAAAGGAAAAGCCGAATCTCTTAATGCGGCTGTAGCTACGGGAATCATCTTGTCGCACCTTGTAACCTGAGGGAAAAAACTATCTGAAATGTACCGCCCGGACGGGTTGAATTTTTTTAACCAGCAGGGAAGGAATCGTGAGAACCAGAAAGCAAACCGCGAAAGTGCCGCCACAGATGGCTAATACCTGCCACCAGATAATTTTTACTTCAGCCGAACTTACATAGTAAGCTTCTTCTTTGAGCCGGATAAAACCGGTGGATTGCTGCAACCATAGAAAAGCCAATGCCAGCAAAGCGCCTATGAGTATTCCCCGCAGGGCAATGATCATGGCATGGCGCAGAAAAATCTGTTGTACGGTCCAGTCTGTGGCACCCAGTGATTTCAGGATACCAATCATGCGAACCCTCTCCAATACCAGGATCAGGATACAGGTAATGAGATTGATGAAGGCGACGATGGCAATAATGACCATCAGGATAAATGTATTTTTATCCTGCAGCGTGAGCCAGTCGAAAATATTGGGAGAAATTTCCTGTGCAGTCACCGTGTTCCAGGTGATGGGGAATTCATCCATGCTATAAATGTCTTCAGCCACTTTGCCAATCTTCCGGTAATCATCCAGGAAAATTTCATAACCTCCGATCTGTTTCCGGAAACTACCGTCACGAAGTTTGAGGCTATCGGAATTCAGGCGCTGGATCAGTTGTATATCTGCAATGGCAAAGGTTTTATCATATTCTTCAATACCGGTTTTATAGATACCTGTTACGGTGAGTTTATCAGCTCTCAATTGTCCGTTTGGTTTAATAAAATAAATCAACACCCGGTCATTCAAACGGATATTCATACGGTCAGCCGTATACGAAGAAAGCATGATCTCCCGGGCATAGCTGCTGTCATTATATTGAATTGGTCGCCCTTGCTGAATAAAACGATTAGGATGTCCTTCGCCTGAACTGCTGTCAAGTCCTTTGATGATCAAACCTTCAATTTCATTTTTAGTCTTGAGGATGGCATACCTCGTGGCATAGGGCTGTATACCGGTTACGGAAGGATGCTGACGGATCGCGGCAGCCACAGTATCATTACGGGTAATAGGCGTTTCTTCAGCAATGATGGATTTGCCCGGTTCTTTTTCCAGTACCCGGATATGCCCGATAAAACTGAATACTTTCTGGCTCACGGTTTGTTTGAAACCATTGGCCAGTGATAGGGCAATGATCATTACCATCACACTGATCACGGTGGCAATGGTGGACAGACGTATAATAAACCGGGAAAAGGATTTTTGGCCGCCGGGCCCTTTGGAATGATTAAACGCAATGCGGTTTGCTATAAAGCCTGCAACCTTCAAGTCTGGTGTTTTGTCTTTAATCTCCCTGGGGAGTTGCCAAAGGGCAGACAAAAATAAGCTGCCGGGAAGATTAATCCCTTTTTTTGGGTTATTTTAGACAATATTGTGAACGAAATAGTATGAAATACCGCATAATCTGTTTGATCAGTACCATTTGTTTTTTCAAGCTCCTGCCTGCTGGGGCACAAATCCCTGATCATATTTACCGGACCAATATCCGGACCGTTAAATTATACAAGACGGGTGATATCTATTCCTATCCGGTGATCATGCTGAACAGCAGTGATCAGCTGGAGCTTCATTTTGATGATATGGATGGGGATGTGAAGTTTTATTATTACAGTTTTCAGCTTTGTAATGCAGACTGGAAACCTGCTAATGTGCAGCCATTTGATTATACCCGTGGTTTCCTGAGTAACCGCATCAACACATACCGGAATGCTTCAATTGTACAATCCCGGTACACCCACTATATGGCCACATTTCCGGAAAGAAATTCAGCTCCTACCCGTGGAGGGAATTACCTGCTGAAAGTTTTCCTGAATGATGATACCAGCAAACTGGTCTTTACCAAAAGATTTCTGGTGGTGAATACAAAGGCTACGGTTTCAGGGATAATCACCCAGCCTTATAATAATAATTTATTCCAGACCCATCAGCGGGTGCAGGCCAATGTAAGTACGGCAGCCGGCCAGATTAATGCTTTTTCTCCCCAGGATCTGAAAATAGTGATGTTGCAGAATTATATCTGGTCCTCTGCCAATATGCTGGATCGTCCCACCATCTTCCGGGGAAATTATTATGAGTATAGTGATGAAGAAAATACCACCTTCCCTGCAGGAAAAGAGTGGCGCTGGATTGATCTGCGGAGTTTGCGTTTACGAAGTGACCGGATGGCACAAATTGTGGACAACGACAGCAGTAACAGGGTTGATGTGTATGTAGCTCCGGATGCAGAAAGAAGACAAAAAGTATATGTGTATTACCGGGATCAGAACGGCATCTATACGATTGAGAACCGCGACAATGCCAATCCGCTCTGGCAAAGTGAATATGCCTGGGTGCATTTTACATTTGTACCTCCCGGTAACCGGGCCTTTGAGGGGCGTTCGGTTTATGTATTCGGGGAGCTGACAAATTACGAACAGAATGAGGAATCCAAAATGGAATTCAATCCGGAAAAAGGGGTATATGAGAAGGCCCTGTATCTGAAACAGGGTTATTATAATTATTCTTATGTAACCTTAACTGACCGTAAAGAAATTCCCGCATCCTATGAAAATACGGAAGGGAATTACTGGGGAACAGAAAATGTATACATGATCCTGGTTTATTTCCGGGCTTTTGGCGGACGATCTGATGAGTTGATCGGATTTACGAGGTTGGGGTCGACTTTTCAAAGATGAGATTTGAGGTAGGGATAATTAGATATTAGGTTCTAAAGGATTTTTGCTTTTACTACAGGCCTTCATTTTGGTCGGGGGAGATGGGGTAATTTACAGGCCAAAAGAGCCATTTTTTTGCCGATGTTTCTGACTGATTATTGCTGTACATTTAGCTTGCTTGCCGTATATTTGCGGCGGCAGGTCTTACACGACCAGCTCCTGCTGAACCCTCCCAGGGCCGGAAGGCAGCAAGAGTAGGTGGTTGAGCGGTGCGATGTAATCAGCCTGCCATTTTTTATTTCCCCATCCCCGAAGGGGATTTTTAAATACAACCAACATGAAATTTTTCGTTGA
>DAORJS010000098.1:0-8814 GCA_035439185.1 Chitinophagaceae bacterium | reverse complement strand
TTCCTTTTTTCAACAGGTCTTTCAGCCTGATCTCTGTACCATTTTGATCTTTGGCTTTAAAATCAGGGGCTTTAGATGCAATAAAAAGCCCTTCCGGTGCTTTCTGGGCCTGGCTATAAAAAGCGGCTATCAGGACAAAACTCAGTAAAAGAAAATGCTTCATGGTATTTGTTTCTGTTGTAAAAATAAGAAGGACGAAATAAAGCGGCTGTCAGTTTGCTGACGATTAACGAAAGATTATTTTTTCCTATTTTTGACAGAATCTTATCTAAAAATAAAGCTATGGCCAGTCATGAGGACAAATTCATTTCCAAACTCTTATTCGGTTTTGGAGCCATTATTGCGGCGGTGATGCTGACCCTCTATGTTTGTGCTGAAAGAATCCCCAAAAAAGATGAATGGTACTGGTGGGGAATGGCCATTGCAGCTGTTTTATGTACCGGTATTTTCCTTGTCGCCAGTGCCCTGATCCATAAAATGAAATCCGATATGATCCGCAAGCAGAAAATGCGTCATTTGCAACGCGGTTCTCATCAGGAAGCAGCTGATATCAGCTGATCAGCCAAAACGTTTGGTGAACATGATCCAAACGGCTCCCATCAATAATACAAAGCTCACCAGGTAGCGCCAGTGAAAGGGCTCCTTAAGGTAATAAACAGCGAATACAGTAAATACCAACAGGGTAATCACTTCCTGCAGCATCTTCAGCTGAAAGCCTGACAACCCTTTTGCATACCCCACCCGATTGGCCGGCACCATCAGTATATATTCAAATAAGGCAATGAACCAACTGATCAGGATCGCTTTCCATAAAGGCCAGCCATCCTGCTTCAGGTGAAAATACCAGGCAAAGGTCATGAACACATTCGATGCCACTAATAATAAAACCGTATTCATCGCTTCATTTTTTAAATAAAAAAGAGCCCGGCTCACACCGGACTCTGTAACCTCTTTTTTTTAATTGATTGTCACACGCATCGTCTCCCGACTCACTCTACTCCCCTTTAGGGGCTGGGGGTGACTAACGACTAAAGACTAACAACTAATTCTGCTTCTCCAGATTCCTGAAATCCACCGGTACCAGTTTACTTACACCAGGCTCCTGCATGGTTACCCCGTAAATCACATCCACCGTACTCATGGTCATTTTATTGTGGGTAACAATGATGAATTGAGAATTCTGGCTGAACTGGCGGATCATATTGGTGAATTTGCTCACATTGGCATCATCCAATGGGGCATCCACCTCATCCAGGATACAGAAGGGAGCGGGTTTGATCAGGTAGATGGCAAAGAGCAGGGCCGTGGCAGTCAGGGTTCTTTCTCCCCCACTCAACTGGGTCAGTGAACTGGGGCGTTTACCCTTGGGTTTGGCCACCACATCAATACCGGTATCAGCGATATTCTCCGGATTCTCCAGCACCAGATCACACTGGTCATCATCCGTAAACAGGGTTTTGAAAACTTTCTGGAAATTCTCTCTTACCTGATGGAAGGTTTCCATGAATTTCTGATTCGCCGTGGCTTCCACTTCTTCGATCGTTTTCAGGAGACTGTCCTTAGCTGTAACCAGGTCGGTTTTTTGCTCCACGATGAAATCATAGCGTTTCTTCATTTCAGTAAACGCTTCGATGGCGGTCGGATTCACTTCACCCAGATTTTCCAGGCGGCGCTTCATCCGGTCCACTTTTTCATGCAGCTCTTCCACGGGAACTTCACCGGTTCTGGATTCTCCCAGGATATCATCCAGATTGATCCTGAATTCCACATCCATTCTTTCCTTCATACCGGCCAGGTGTAATTTCAGCTCATTCAATTTATCCTTGATGGCTGCGAGCATATGTTCTACCTGCTCTTTCTCTTTCACCTTATGCCTGATCTCACTTTCCTTTTCACTTAACTGGTTACGGAGATTATAATAAGCCTGATCAGCTTCGTTCAGTTTTTGTTCCTCCACTTCCTTGTCGCGCATCAGTTGCAGCAAAGCCTCTTCTGTGTCGTGCAGGGTCTGTGCAGCCTGTTCAATGCTGACTGCTGTTTCTGTCAGCAGCTTGCCGTTATTGTCAATCTGCAAACGCAGATCGTTCAGCTGATTCCCTTTGAATTCCAGCTCCTGTCTTAATCCGGCAATCTTACTCTGATGTTTGGTTACATTCAGGTTAAACTCGTTGTACTGTCTGCTGGATTCATTGTATTCCTGGTCAGTCGTACGGAAGGCTTCATCGGCTTCTGCAAGTCTGGATGCTGCCACCAGCAGGGCCTCATTGAATCCGGCCAGCTGGTTTCTTACTCCCTCTACAGACTGATGGGTCTGTTGCATCTGCAGGTTCAGTTCTTCCAGCCGGTGCTGACTGTTGGTCTGCATGGAATGGAGGTTCTCCAGCTTATTATGCAGGGCAAATACTTCATTGGTCAGTTGCTGGATCTCACGTTCCGTTTCTTTCACTGCATTTTCACGCAGGTCTTCATTATAGGCGATCACTTCATTATGACGGGCCTGGATATCTGCGCGGAGTTTTTCCACGATAGCAGATTGTGTCAGGATTTCTTCCTGTAGTTTTTCCAGATTCTTGGCACGGCCGATTTTCTTTCCTTCAATCAGTCCCACGCTGCCTCCGGTCAATGAATATTTTCCCTTCACATACTTCCCGTGCTTTTCGATCACCACAAATCCATTGCTGTTTTCCAGCACCTGTTCGTTATCGGCAATAAATACATTGCCCAGCAGGTGTTCGGCGAGTTTCCGGTATTTTTCTTCCACTTCCACCACACTCAGTGCAGGGATTCCTCCTTCCAGCTGGTGACCGGCGCCTGCAGGTGCCTGTTCATCAAATTTATTCAGCAGGAAGAAATTCGCTTTCCCTTTTTTATTTTCATCCAGCAGGTGTACGGCCTGTAAACCTTCCTGCAGGTTGTTCACAACATAGTAACCGAGGTAGGGTTCCAGTACATTTTCAACGGCAGTCCGGTATTCTTCTTTCACATACATCACATCCGACAAAATAGGTGAAGTATGATTCCATTGCTGGTTATTATGGAGGAATTTTACACTATCAGGATAGCCTTCCATGGAGTCGATCATGCTTTTCAGCAGGTCGTGTTCATTCTTTCTGGCATCCAGTTTACGGTTCTCTTCGGCCAGTTCATTGCGTAAGCCTTCGAGGACTGACTGAATCTGGAGAATTTGTTCTCTTGTATTTTCCTGGTGTTGCTGTAACTGTTCCAGGTCCACTTTCTTAATGGATAATTCTTTTTCCTTCAGGATTCTTTCCTGATCGAGCTGATGGCGCTGATCTTCCCGCAGTTTTCTTTCTTCTTCTATCTGTCCGATTACTCTTTGCAGGTTCTGAACAGATGTATCGGCAACAGCTACTTTCTTTTCCGCATCAAACTGACTGCGTTGTACCTGTTGCTGTTCCTGGCGAAGGTTATCGAGTATGCGGCGTTTCTCATCCAGAATATTTCTTTTGCCATCCACTTCCTGACGCAGGCTTTCCAGTTGCTGGTTCAGTTGTTCCAGGGCCTGGCTCTCCTCTCCTACCTGTGCTTCAGTGAACTGGATACTTTCTTCAATACCCCGGAGCTGACCGCCTGCTCTTTGCAGAAACTCCTGGAGGCTGTTTTCTTTTTCTTTCAGGTGTTCCAGTCGCTGGGCCGAGAGGTTCTTGTCATTCTCGCGGCTTCTCACGGATTGCACCATTTCGTTAAAGCTGAGCTGCATGGCCTGCAGTTCTCTTTCTCTTTCAATAAAGGCCAGCTTTTCTTTTTCAATAGCGGCTTCATCGGCAGCAATAACTGCTTCCAGTTTCAGGCGCTTATCGGTTTCGATTTCATGTTGCTGGTTCAGTTCCTGATAGGTCAGGTTAAAACCTTCCAGGGATGCTTTGGCCAGTTCAATGCTCAGTTCCCGGTACTCTTTCTTGATCTCATGGTATTTCTCTGCTTTCTTGGCCTGGCTTTCCAAAGCCTTGAGCTGATTATTGATTTCAAAAATCAGGTCTTCAATACGGGCCAGATCCTGTTCAGTGGCTTCCAGTTTTTGTCTGGCTTCTTTTTTACGGGTTTTGTATATGGATATTCCCGCCGCCTGTTCCAGCATTTTACGACGGCTGTTATCCTTGTCCTTGATCAGGTCATCCACCATGTCCAGGGCAATGATGGCATAACTGTCTGTACTCACCCCGGTATCCATGAACAGGTTCTGAATATCTTTCAAACGGCATTGCACATCATTGAGCCGGTATTCACTTTCACCGCTTTTATAAAATTTACGGGTGATGGTGACTTCATTGAATTCGGAAGGGAGCAGGTTCTTGGTATTCTCAAAAGTGAGACTCACTTCTGCCAGACCGGAAGCACTGCGTGTTTTGGATCCGTTGAAGACCAGGCTGTCGAGGTTTTCACTCCGGAGCTGACTGATCTTCTGTTCACCGATCACCCACCGGATACTATCCACGATATTACTTTTGCCGCAGCCATTGGGGCCAACAATACCGGTGATATTGTCATCAAAACGCACTACCGTTTTGTCGGCAAAACTTTTGAATCCTTTGATTTCTAAGTTCTTTAGTCTCACTGTTATCAGTTTTTATACAAGTAAAGTCAGGCGGCGAATATAGGGCAAAGGTCACTAAAATCCGGTTGGCCTCACAGGCAGTTATTCACATTACAAAGTCAAAAATGTGGGAAGAAAAGGAAGCAGGGGATTGTTTCTTTGAAGGGTCGAAAAAGAGCCGGGAAAGGGTCAATTGGGACTGCATTTTAACTGAAAAATGGATGATTAATTTGACCGGAAAATATCATTCAGCATTGAGAACAGAAGCGGTTGCCGTTTTTAGGATTTACCCGGTAAAGCCACTCATTTCCGTGAAACGATTGATTTAACAATATAAATACCCGGTTCTGATCCTAAAGCACTATCTTCACCTGGTGACTATAAGTTCTTCCATCATTCAGTGCGGATAAGTTCAATTCTTACTTTTCGATCCGGTAACAGTTATTCTCCTCTTTACTATTTGCTGACAGTCCTTCAATCACAGGTATTTCTATTTGTTTTATTTTAAATTTTTCAGCATGAACATGTATGTTTCGAATCTGAGTTTTCACACTTCTGAAGAAGACCTGAAAACCCTTTTTGGTGCTTATGGCGCCGTAGCTTCCGCAAAAGTGATTAATGACCGTGAAACCGGCCGCAGCCGCGGATTTGGGTTTGTGGAAATGAACGCAGACGATGAAGCCAATTCAGCCATCAAAGGACTGAATGGTAAAGATATTGAAGGCAGGGCACTGTCTGTATCGGTAGCGAGGGAAAAAGCCCCCCGTTCAGATTACAGAGGTTAATTCCCTTCTGCATTATTTAAAAAGAGCCTGAACGGGCTCTTTTTTTATGCTTCTTCCGGAACCGGTGTTTCTGCCGGTGTTGTATTCCTGATACTGAGTTGAAAATCTGAATTCAGATGGATCGCATAATGTCCCTGACGTAAAATACCCATGGTGGCACTGTCTTCTGTAAAAACAGCCATCAGGCTTTTGACCTGCACATCAGTATTCACCCGGTCCAGTCTCCCTTTGATGATTTCAACATTGAAACTGCAAACCGGTTTCCTCATTTTGCTGTTTCTTTCAAAATCGGTCCGGTTCAGCGTCATCTGCTGATCTTCCTGATTTGATTTTTTCAACAACAAACGGATAACAGGGAGGTACTTTTTCCAGGTGTGATTATACATAATTTGAGTGGGTTATTGACCGCAAAACGGAAGGCGGATTCAACCGAAGGTGGGCTTTTATTTCCATAATGCCCGGTTTATTTCTTCCCATTCATTTAACATGTATTTACTAAGCCTTTTTACTTAGATAGGGTTGAATAAATAGCTATCTGTACCATTGAATACGGAACTGATCATTTACCTACCAGCACAAAGGGGCCCCAGAAAAAAGGATGGGCATATTGTTCCCGTAAACGAAGCTGTGCCATACGCAGGGCATCCTGCTTACTGTCATCAGGATGCTGGAGCCATTCCCTGTAAAAACTAATCATCAGTTCCTTGGTGGACTCATCGTTTACTTTCCATAAACTCATGATCACCGACGCAGCACCTGCCTGCAAAAAAGCTCTTTGCAATCCATATACACCCTGTCCGTTGAGCAGTTCACCCAAGCCGGTTTCACAGGCCGATAAAACAACCAGTCCGGTACCGGTTAAATCAAGACCTGCCGCTTCATAGGCTGTTAAGATCCCATCATCCTGATCAGAAAAATTATTGGGATTACTGGCCACAGCCGCTGCCCCGGCAAGAATTACCCCGGAACGAAGCAAGGGGTGTTGTCTCGCTATATCAGCCTGTATGCCATAAACGGTACCCAGGGTATCTTTTATATCTTTCAGGAAAAAGCCATGGGTGGCAATATGTAATACCTCCGGCCTTTTGATTTTTTTAATGGCGTCTTCCGTAGCGGCTTTCCTGAGTTTTTCTTCTATTGTCCAGCGGGCAGCCGTCAGGATCGTTTTTACAGAATCAGTTTCTTCTTTTGTTCCCGGCAATTCATCTAAAACCGGAAATCCGGTCCTGCTGACCGGACTATCAGCACTAACCGGCAGGCCTCCAAAGTCAGGGAAAGAAAAAATAGCCGCATGATGTGTTTTATTTTCTGTCACCGGTTCCAGCAGATCCCTGGTATTGGTCAGCAGGGAAATTGACAGTTCATCAATCAGGTATTTCCGGGTTAAAGGATTCAGCAGGGTATAGAGATTGATTTGCTGATAAACCCCGTCTGCTGAAAAATAAATTTTCTTTGCACCGGGCAGGTATTTTTTTATGGGCTCCCAGAAAGCATTGTAGGATTGAAAGTCTTCCCTCCTTCCCTTGAGTGATAAGCGGTAATAACTGATAGCTTTGGTTTCCAGTTCATTTCCCGGCTTTAACATCACCAGTCCGGGTACTGTACTTTGATGATCCAGAATCAGTGCAGCGTACTGAATTGTATCTGTCCATCTTCCATCAGTATATTCTTCAGTACGGATGATTTCAACAGCGTATTCACCCGGTTGTAAAGCTGCCCTGATGCGGGTCCAGTCTGTTAATCCTTTGTTGGCATTTTTAGCCAGACCCAATGCAATCGTGATTTTTTGTTCGAGCTGATTTGCATTCAGTTCCAGTTGCGGCAGGTTCAGTTTTTTCTCCGAACGATCTTCCTCCGTCATCCGGTACTGCCGGATAATCTGTTCTTTCATCGCCAGCCATTGCTGGTAATCATTCCGGACAGCTGTATCCCGGCTGAAAGCCACTGCTTCTTTCATTTTACCTGATTCTTTCAGCAGCAATGATTTCAATGCAATCCGGTTATTGTACATACGGGTGATCAGGGCAGTGTGATTGCCGGAGGGGTTTTTCATATACTGTTCCAATACAAATGCATTGAAAGTTTCAAAAGCACCGGCCACATTGAAATAGAAAAGGGTTTTATCTTTTTCACTCAGATAGGGAAAATATTTTTCTATCAGCAACAGGTATCCTTTCATGGCATTCTGATAATGCTTTTCAGCTTCGGCCGCCTGTCCTGCTTCCCGGTACGTTTCAGCGAGATTGTATTCCGTCTCGATATGATCATAATGATATTCCCCCAGTTTGTTCCGGAGTATGGCCAATGATTGGAGGGTTAATGCAATTGCTTCCGGATACCGTTTCATCTGGCGGTAGGTGCCTGCCAGTCCGCCCAGGTAGATCCCATACTTGTCACTGGTTTCACCATAAGTGGCTTTATAAATGCTGATGCAGGTTTGATAAGTCGTTTCCGCCTTTTTCAGATTGCCATTGGCTTTGTACACCGAAGCCAGGTTATTCAGGCAATTGGCATAATATTTATCTTTTTCTCCCAAAGTGGTTTTATAAATAGCCAGACATTCTTCCAGGTGTTTCTCTGCATCGGGATATTTTCCAATGGCAAATTCAACAAGGGCCAGGTTATTCAGTGCATTGGCATAATTGGCATGCTGGGTTCCCAGTGTTTTTTTCCGGATACTGATCACTTCTTCAAAAGCATATACGGCATCCTGCAACCTGCCCATGGTACGGTATAATTCTCCCAGGTTATTGAGCGGATTGGTATAATCAGGATGTTCTCTTTTTCCCGCTGAAACATAAATCTGTAAAGCTTTCCTGTAGGAGTATTCTGCTTCATTATATTTTCCCAGTGCTTTCTGCACCAGGGCCAGGTTATTGAGTGAATATGCTGCTGAGGGATTGGTTCCGGCCAGCGCCACCGCTTTTTCCAAAGCGGGTTCTGCCCTTGCATAATCACCCATATGGCGATAGAGTTCGCCCAGATTATTCTCCAGGGTTTGTAAGGTATTTTGATCTGGTGACGACTGGGAGGCATGATAATTCTTTAATGAAAGAAAGATTGCTTCTGCCTGATCATATTTGGCTTGTCCCTGATAGATCACGGCCATCGTACCGAGGGCGCCGAGGTAATCCGGACTGGTTTCACCCAAAATGGTTTTATAAAAATTAACGGCAGCGGCGCACATGCTTTCTGCTTCAGCAAATTTGGCCATATCCACATACATGGAAGCCAGGGTATAAAAGCAACGGGTGTATTGCAAACTGCTTTGACCGAATGCGGTGGCCAGTACCGGCAATGATTGCAGGTAGAGCGGTTCGGCTTCAGCATATCTTCCCTCTTCCTTTAAACAGGAGGCCAGGTTGAATAGTGCCAATGAGTAATGGTATTCCGTTTCCCCTAACCGGGTCTTTGCCTGATCGGCTGCTTCCCTGAAATATTTTCCGGCTTTAGCATATTCTTCCAACTGATAAT
>DAORJS010000097.1:0-8840 GCA_035439185.1 Chitinophagaceae bacterium | reverse complement strand
GAATCTTAAAACGGCCCTGGGTCCGGCTGGGTACTTCAATCAACGCATATTTTCTTTTCAGCGCACTTTCCTTTTTCCACATCACCACTCCCAGATAAATAGATTTATCACGCAGGGCCGGGAATTCGGGGATGCTTTCAATCATGAGCGGAATCACATCAGAGCTCACTTCTTCTTCAAAATAATTCCTTACAAATTCTTTTTGCTCGCTGTTCAGTTCCTTCTCGGTTTTCAGAAATATTTTTTGCTGATTCAGTTCTTTCAGCACTTCCTCCCAGATTCTGTTGAACTCTCCTTGCTGGTTCAGAACGTTCATCTGGATCTCATCAATGATTTCCTGGGGATTATTCTCCAGGTGCATCTTGGCTTTGTTTCCAAACTGAATCATACGACGGAGAGTGGCCACCCTGACCCGGAAAAACTCATCCATATTATTTGAAAAAATGCCCAGAAAGCGGATACGTTCCCGCAAAGGCACACTCAGATCGGCTGCTTCCTGTAAAACCCTGGCATTAAAAGCAAGCCAGCTGATATCCCGGGCAATGGTTTTGCGTTTCGGATGTGGATGGGACATAGAATGAATTTTCAGGTTTGATTAAAGATAAGAATCCGGTGATCTGAGACATATTAAGTTTTATCGCCCGGCCGCTGTTCCTTTATTTTTTCTATCAGTGAGGTGGTGGAGAAACCTTCCAGTATCGGGTTAATAATGACTTTTCCGCCGTTTTCAATTACTTCCCGGGCACCGGCTACCTGATCAACAGTATAGTCACCGCCTTTCACCAGTACATCGGGCATAATGGCTGTGATCAGGTTTAACGGAGTATCTTCTTCAAAAATCACCACGGCATCCACCATAATCAGGGAGGCCAGCAGGAGGGCTCTTGATTCCTGTGAATGTACCGGACGGCTTTCTCCTTTCAGTCTTTTTACTGATGCATCTGCATTGAGCCCGACAAAAAGGAAATCACCTGTTTTGGCAGCTTCGGATAATGAAAAAATATGTCCCTGGTGAAGAATATCAAAAACACCATTGGTAAAGGATATTTTTTTCCCGCTGAGCCTTAATGCTCCTGCTTTTTTAGCGGCTTCCTCCCGGGTCAGTATTCTGGAAGGGATCAGGTCAGCTCGTTTCAAGGTTTCTTTTTTTATTATAAAATGGGATGGCAACAAAACTAATAATTCCGCCAACGACAATCACGGCAGTGGTAGCCAGCCAGAGTATCCAGCCAAAGGCGGTGGCGATGGCTTCATTCAACCCGTATAACATCATTGTCTTTTCAATCATGAATGCATAGGCTCCGATACCTCCAGGTGAAGCCACCATACCGATACTGCCTGCTGATAATATTGTAAATGCTTCCCGGATGCCATAGATTTCAGTCTCCCTGAAAGCCATAAATCCGATATATCCTCCCAGGAAATAAAGGGTCCATAAAGCAATGGTTAAAAAAATAAAAGACCATTTCTTCTTCAGGTGCCTGATGGCGCCGACACCTTCCGCCATCCTCCAGCCGATTTTTTTCAGAATGGCCCAAACATCAGCCAATGATTTTTTCCGGATATACATCCAGATCAGCAAAGCAAGGATACCAGCTGCCAGCACAATCAACATGATCCAGGAATAGGAAGAAGACCCATTGGTACCTGTTTGTTTGCTGTGGAAGAAAGTGTCCATAATCCTGGAATAGAGATCCGGCTGGATCGCCAGGGTGATTCCGAAGATTACTAATAAAGTCAGCGCATCAATAATTCTTTCAAGGATAATCGTACCTATGAGTTTGTCCACGGGAATCTTTTCATAACGGCTGAGGACCGTACATTTCATGACTTCTCCTAAGCGGGGTACTCCCTGATTTACCAGGTAGCCGATCATCACAGCAAAGAATGCATTCATCTTTGAACTGGGGTAGCCCAGGGACCCGATCAGGAGTCTCCATCGCATCGCTCTTACATAGTGACTAAGGAAGAGAATGATAAAAACCGGTATGACCAGCCAGTGCCTGGCATTGGCAAATGCGGTTCTGATCTTCGCCAGTTTTTCATCATCCAGGTTTTTCAGAGATAGCCAGGCGAATAAAATTCCAAGTCCCAAGAATATTATATACTGAAGTATGGTGCGGAGTCGCTTATTCATATTTTCATCAGGGGTACAAATTACTAAATCATTCTGTTGCTTTGAAAACAAGCATATTATCAATCAGTCTTACGCCAGACAGGAAGGCAGCAATCAATGCCACCAGTTCTTCCTTTCCATCCCAGATTTCAATAAGAGTCAGGTTCCGGGCATTGGCCAGTTCTACATAATCGGGGTGGAATCCCTGTTCGGTTAATAGGCCGGATATCTTTTGCTTAAGTGTTGTCAGATTGCCGGGTTGCAGCTCATTCCGGATTTGTAATAAACACTGAAATATCAGCGCCGCTTTTTCCCGGTCGGATTCACTCAACCGCAGATTCCGGCTGCTCATGGCCAACCCGTTTTTTTCACGCAGGGTAGGGCAAATATGGATTTGGATCCCTTTGCCTTCATTTCCCATTAATTCCAGCAAGCGGGTGATTACCAGACATTGCTGATAATCTTTCTGACCCAGCATTAAATGATCAGGCTTTACGATTTCGAGCAGACGTTCTACAACAGTACAAACTCCCTGAAAATGACCGGGCCGGCTGGATCCATCCAAAACCGTTTCGAGGTACCCCAGATCGTATTTTTTGCTGACCGGTTTGCCATGGGGATAGATTTCCTTAACCTCGGGCAGGAAAAGGGCCGTGGTACCGGCAGCTTCCAATAATGCAATATCGCTTTCAATTGTCACCGGATACTTGCTGAAATCGGCCGGGTCATTGAATTGGGTAGGGTTCACAAAAATGCTGCAGACTGTAACCGCTGCCTTTTTTACAGATGTTTCTATCAGGGATAAATGTCCTGGATGAAGGGCCCCCATTGTGGGCACAAAACCAATACTATTTCCATTTTTTCGCTGACTTTCAAGCCAGTTACGGAGGTCAGTTATTTTTTTAAATAAAATCATTTCTATAAACGTTTGCGGGAGAATTGATGAGAATCACTTCAATTCAGCTTAAAATGGTTACCTTTGCTGCCTTTTATAAAAGGGATTAAAACAAAAGAACGCCCATGTCAGCAAAGAAAAGAATTTTATTCATCGCTAATGAAATGTCACCTTATCTGGAGTTGACAGAGTTTTCAGAGATTGTGAATAAGCTGGCGATCAAAGCTAACGACAATAATTTTGAAGTCCGTTGTATTATGCCCCGATTTGGGGTGATCAATGAACGTCGCCACCGGCTGCATGAAGTGGTCAGGCTTTCCGGAATAAATGTTTCGGTGGACAATGATGACCTGCCTTTGCAAATTAAAGTGGCATCCCTCCCCAGTGCCCGATTACAGGTTTATTTTCTCGACAATGAGGAGTTATTCAAAAGAAAATTCATTTTTCATGATGAAAATGAGAAATGGTTTGAGGACAATGACCTGCGTACCATATTTTATTGCAAGGGAGCGCTTGAAACCGTGAAGAAATTTGGCTGGCCCCCCGATATTATCCATTGCAGCGGCTGGATGACCGGTCTGATTCCTGCTTATCTCAAAACGGTGTACAAGAAAGAGCCTGTATTTGCGCATAGTAAAATTGTTTATACGGTAGGACAAAATACTTTCAAGGAAAAGCTGGGTGCCGGTTTCATAAAAAAGGCCCTGATCCATGCCTCACTGAAAGAGAAGGATCTGGAAGTCTATAAAGAAGGAACCAATACTGCTATTTTGCGGGGAGGAGCCAGCTATGCTGACGCCATCACATTCGGGGCGGAGAAAGTAGATAAAAAATTACTGGAAGAATTCTCTAAAGTACGGGGAAAGAAGACGTTGCAGTTTGATCCGGAGGGAGATTTAACAGACTATTTACAACTCTATAGCGACCTTGCGGGCAAATAAAAATAATCACCCTTCCTAAACCAGTTTTGTGAAGCAACGATACCCGGTACTCTTTTTTTCGCTGTTCTTTATAGCTGCAATAACCCTCATCAGTTCCTGCAGAAGAATCAATGATTTTACGGATGTGGGTGGTGGTTTAATCCCCCCGATAGATAATATCAACACTTTTGATACCAGTGTACGTGTACAGGCTTTCAATGATACATTCGGTATTCTGAATGACTCATTACGGATCATTGCTACTGACCAGCATTTTCTCGGACTGATCAACAACGATCCTCTTTTTGGCAAAACAGATGCCCAGCTGTTTTTTGAACTGAAACCTGAACTGAGTGGCTTTTTTACCAACGGCACTTATCCCTTTCCAAGGAAAGACAGCCTGGTGCTGGATTCTGTGGTACTTGTACTGGGGTACACCGGACGCTATGGTGATTCAACCATTCCACAGACAATCAATGTATATGAACTGACCCAGGCTTTCAAAGCAGATTCATCCTATTTAATCAGACAACAACCGCTTACCTATGGGGCTCAACTGAACCCGGGAGGCCAATTAGTATTTCCCAGCCTCCTGGATGATTCTGTAAAAGTATTCAGGGATACCACGGCCGGTCAGCTGCGGATAAAGCTGGATACCAATTTTGCACGCCGGATGCTCAATTACGATACTACCAATGCCTATCGTTCTGACTCAGCATTTAAAACCTATTTCAAAGGATTTGCTGTAAGATCAGTCAGCTCCGGGAATGCGATCCTGGGCATCAATTTCAGCGGAAATGCAAATACCAAACTGGCTTTTTATTATAAAATGCCAAAGAAATCAGGCAGTCTGGATTCCCTGAATGTTTCTTATTTCACTTTCTATGATCAGTGCCGGACAGCTAATTATATTAAAAGAGACTATAGCGGTAGTCCGGTTGATCTGGCAGCAGGTCAGGTTCTGGAAGCTCCGCTTGTTTATATTCAGAAAACACCGGGTACTTATGCCAATATTAAAATACCTGATTTACCAGCCATCAGTAACCGGGTAGTACACCGGGCAGAACTGATCATGGAACAGGTATATGACCCGTCGGATGATTTACTGTCACCTCCCACAACTTTGTTTCTGGACGCATTTGACCCCTCTCTATCCGGTAATAATAAATTCCGAACCCTGCCGGCCTCTCTGGATCTTTCACCCAGTACCAGCAATCTGGATCTGACAGGATTTGGGGTTGTGCCCGTTGATGGAAAAGATCCATTTGGCAGAACCATCAAGATCTGGAAATTCAATGTAACCCGGTATGTACAGCATATTGTAAGAGGAACCCAGACTTCTTATGATCTCAGGGTCTATTCCCCGCTCACCTTCAATGGGAAAGCCAAATTACTGGGATCTGATTTTAGCCTCGCAGGTGTTTATGTAGGTACTGCTATTGCCAATGGCAGGGTCAGACTGGGTGGTGGCAATCATCCAAACCAAAAGATGAGACTCCGTATTATTTATTCCAAACTCTGAGGAGTTATTAAGATATGTTTAAAAGTCCTGCCCCCGGCAGGACTTTTTTCATAGGCAACCTGCCCTTATCTTTGCGACCGCTGCAACGCAAGTATGCCAGCATAAACTTAAAAAATAACCCATGCCTTATTTATTTACATCTGAGTCTGTTAGTGAAGGTCATCCTGATAAAGTGGCTGACCAGATATCAGATGCCCTTATTGATAATTTTCTGGCTTTTGATGCCCAATCCAAAGTAGCCTGCGAAACCCTGGTAACTACCGGACAGGTGGTACTGGCCGGTGAAGTAAAATCAAGGGCCTATCTTGACGTACAGGAAATTGCCCGTGGTGTGATCCGTAAAATCGGTTATACCAAGAGTGAATATATGTTTGAAGCCAGTTCATGTGGTGTATTATCTGCCATTCATGAACAATCCTCCGATATCAATCAGGGAGTAGAAAGGAAAAAGAAAGAAGACCAGGGTGCCGGTGACCAGGGGATGATGTTTGGTTATGCCACCAATGAAACTGAACATTATATGCCACTTGCACTCGATCTGGCACATAACCTGCTGATTGAGCTGGCCGCTATCCGACGCGAGAAAAATTCCAAAATGCCTTATCTGCGTCCGGACGCCAAAAGTCAGGTAACCCTGGAATATGATGATAATAATAAACCGGTACGTATTGATGCCATCGTGATTTCTACCCAGCATGATGATTTTGACAATGAGTCTAAAATGCTGGCAAAAATCAAAAGCGATGTGATCAATATTCTGATCCCAAGGGTGAAGAAGAAATACAAGCAATACGCCAGACTATTCAATGATGATATCAAATACCATGTAAACCCTACCGGTAAATTCGTGATCGGTGGTCCGCATGGCGATACAGGTCTGACCGGCCGTAAAATCATTG
This sequence comes from Chitinophagaceae bacterium, assembly GCA_035439185.1. GTDB lineage: Bacteria > Bacteroidota > Bacteroidia > Chitinophagales > Chitinophagaceae > JJ008. Next base: position 2,488 of record DAORJS010000097.1, on the reverse strand, counting down.
TGGATACCTATGGTGGAAAAGGAGCGCATGGGGGTGGTGCTTTCAGCGGAAAAGATCCTTCCAAAGTAGATCGTTCTGCTGCTTATGCCACCCGTCATATTGCTAAAAACCTGGTGGCTGCCGGCCTTTGCAGTGAAGTACTGGTACAGGTTTCTTATGCGATTGGCGTGGCGAAACCTACCAGTATTAATGTGAATACGTATGGTACTTCGAAAGTGGATATGAATGATGGTCAGATCGCTAAAATTGTAGAAGGTATCTTTGATATGCGTCCATATTTCATTGAGCAGCGCCTGAAACTCCGCAGTCCGATCTACAGCGAAACTGCTGCTTACGGGCATATGGGCCGTACTCCTGAAGTAGTGGAAAAAACCTTTACTTCACCCGATGGCAAATCAATAACCCGGAAAGTGGAACTCTTTACCTGGGAGAAACTGGACTATGTATCGAAAGTGAAAAAAGCTTTTGGTTTGAAATAATCAATTTAAATCCTGAGTAACAGGAATACCCGACCCTGAAGGATACATCATCTTTCAGGGTTTTTTGTTTATACATTTGTGAAGTGAAAAATTTCAGACACCCGCAAAGACCTAAGAAAAGCTCCCTCGTGATCGGACCCGCAGCTGTAATCAAGGCATTGGAAACAGGAATGCAGCTCGACAGGATTTATCTGGACAGCAGGGCCCTCGGACAGGAGATTTCAATAGTTAAAAAGCTGGCGGCCCAATTTGCCGTACCTGTTAACTATGTTCCGGCAGCCAAACTGAATGGCTTTAATATTACAGGCCATGACGGGGTGGTGGCACAGATCGCCAAAGTACATTATCAGGATTTGCAGGATGTGATTTCCTTTGTAACGGAGAGCGGTGAAGCTCCTTTATTCCTGATCCTTGATGGCATTACAGATATCAGGAATATCGGTGGTATTGCCCGTACTGCGCTTTGTACCGGTGTGCATGCCATCATCATCCCGGATAAAGGAGTAGGGGCACTGAATGAAGATGCCATCCTCACTTCTGCCGGAGCCCTGGAAAAGATTGCCGTGTGCCGGGTGAACAGCCTGATGAAAGCAATTGACGAATTACACCTGAATGGGATCCGCGTTTTTGCCACCGATATGAAAGCAGAAAAAAATATTGCTGATGCGGATTTTTCAATCCCGGCAGCGATTGTAATGGGAAGCGAAGAAAAAGGAATTTATCCGGCACTGATGAAAAGCTGTGATGAGAAAATAAAAATCCCGATGAAAGGGGAATTTGAAAGCCTGAATGTGAGTGTGGCAACTGGTATGATTTTATATGAAGCCATGAAACAAAGATTGTAAATGAATGCTCAAGCTTCCATAAAACTGATCGAATGTCCCCGCGACGCCATGCAGGGTTGGAAAAAGCTTATCCCGACTGAACAAAAAATCCGGTACATCAATGCCCTGCTCAAAACGGGCTACCATACCATTGACTTTGGGAGTTTTGTTTCGCCCAAAGCCATCCCGCAGATGGCTGATACAGCTGAAGTACTGAAAGGAATTGATTTGTCTAATACTTCTTCCCGTTTACTTGCCATTGTAGCCAATTACCGGGGGGCGGAAGATGCATCTGTTTTTGATAAAATCAGGTATTTAGGTTTCCCCTTTTCCGTTTCGGAAACTTTCCAGCAGCGAAATACTCATTCTTCTATTGAGGAATCTTTGAGAAGGGTGGAAGATATTCAGAACCTCTGTATCAAAACAGGAAAAGAACTCGTTGTCTATTTATCCATGGGCTTCGGCAATCCTTACGGAGATCCCTGGGACGAAGAGATTGTATTTGAATGGGCCAACAGATTGGTGGCGATGGATATCGGAATCCTTTCTCTGTCGGATACCATTGGTATCGCTTCCCCGGAACAGGTTTATGATATGACCAGTTACCTGGTAGAGTCCCTGCCCGGTACAGAAATCGGTGTACATCTTCATTCCACCCCGGAGAACTGGAGAAACAAACTGGAGGCAGCTGTTAAAGCAGGCTGCAAAAGATTTGATGGTGCCCTGAAAGGAATCGGTGGCTGTCCAATGGCTGATGATGAACTGGTGGGGAATATGAATAGTGAATGGATGATCGATTACTTTGAGGAAATGGGTGTTCAGACAGGTATTGATCAGGAAGCGTTGAAAATGAGTTTAGGCATGGCCGGGGAAATATTTGTTTAAAAATACCAAGAAACAAGATACAAGAAACAAAAATTAAGAACCAAAAAACAAGATACAAGAAACAAAATAAATAAAAAATTGTAAACAAAAACCGCGGTACTATAAGACGAAATGCTGACGACAAATCATATTCGGAATGCTCCATATTTGAACAGTTTTAATTTTATTCTTTTAATTTATTTGACATTTGTTTCTTGTTTCTTGTAATTTTTTCCTCATGGATTATCTCCTAAATATTGATCTTAAAAAACATCCTCATCCCATCCAATACCGGGACAGGATCCTTCTGACAGGCTCCTG
>DAORJS010000096.1:0-8871 GCA_035439185.1 Chitinophagaceae bacterium | reverse complement strand
TGTTTCAGTTTCCCGCAGCAAAGTTCTCTCCCGGTTAAGCTGATCAGTTTCACCGGTACCTATAAAAACAATACTGCATTTTTGAACTGGGAAGCAGAAAACCAGGTGAACTTCAGCGGATATGAAATTGAAAGAAGTACGGATGGTATCCATTTCGAAGGCATTGCCACGAAAAGCAGACAGGGTACAGGAACAGACAGGGAGATTTACAATTATCTGGATAACCTTTCCACTGCAACAGAGAAAGCATTTTTCTACCGGCTGAAAATGCTGGATCTGGATGGTAAGTTCACTTATAGTAATATCATTGTTCTCCGGAAAGATGGTATCAAAACCGGAATCAGTATCAGCCCGAATCCGGTGGCTAACGGTGGTCTGGCTACTGCCAGAATTGAAGCATCCAAAAAAGGAACCCTTGAAATTGAAATCCTTGATATGGCCGGCCGTATCGTTTTACGCCAGCAAAATCAGGTATATGAAGGAACAAACAGTATATCCATCAACCAGCTTTCAAGGCTGCAACCAGGCATCTATATCCTTCGTGCAAAAAACGGAGAGGAAGTACTGACCGAACGACTTACTGTTGCCCGCTGATCAATCCTTAATTGAACCATAAAAAAACCCCCTAATATTAATTATAAGGGGGTTTTTTATTAGTCAGTTTTTTAATCCGATGGATCCGGCAGCGGTTTCCACTCCTGGAATTTTTATTTTTCTCTTCCAAAAATGATGTAACTTAATTGCTGTTTTTTATTATCCGAAACCCGGATATCACCTTTCAAACTTTAAGCTATGAGAAAACATCTACCCTTTCTTTCTGTTTTATCAGGATCCCTTTTACTGGCCGCTACCGGTTTTGCCCAGTCCGACAACAATTTTGCCTATGCCATTACGGATGCACCCAATCAAACCAATGGCTGGATGCAATTGCGTGTGTTGAATATGGGTACCGGCACCTACAGCGGATCCCTGATCAATGGTATGGCCACTGAACAACTGGCTTTTGATGCATTTACCAAAAAGAAATATGTAGCAGGCGCCCCGGTCAACCAAATGGGATTCCCGGAACAACCCGCTTTCAGTAGTGGGGTAGCCGCCCTGGCCTTTGATCAGAAAAACAACCGTATCTGGTACACCCCGATGTTTATTGACCAGCTTCGGTATATTGATCTGAAGACCCAGCAGGTGTTTTATGTCACTGTTCCCTTTACCGGAAAACCGGTTAAGTCAACCGATCAGGGTAATATCGTTACCCGCATGGTGATTGCTGCTGATGGTTATGGTTATGCCATGACCAATGATGGTTCTCAGCTGATCCGTTTCAGTACCGGGAAAAAACCGGTAATCACTGATCTTGGCCGTATTGCTGATGATCAATCCAACAAAGCAGTATCAATTCATAGTTCCTGCAGCAGTTATGGTGGTGATATGATTGCAGATGATGATGGTAACCTCTATGTATTTTCTGCCCGTAACCAGGTTTTCCGGATCAATACTGAAACCAAGGTTGCCACCCACCTTGGAATGGTTTCCGGTTTACCCAATGGATTTTCCATTAATGGGGCAGCTGTGAACGCAGAAAATAAAATTGTGGTCGCCAGTGCGGCTGCATCCACATCCCTGTTTACTGTGGATCCGAAATCATGGAAGGCAAGTCCCATGCAGGTAAATGGTACCATCTGGCATACTTCTGATCTCGCAAACGGTAACCTGCTGGTTTCCGGCAATAAAAAAGAAGCCGCACCGCTTGAGCTCATGCGCAACAAACCGGTAGCCAACACTGAAAACAATCAGGTCAGCATTTTCCCTAACCCGGTTACTGACCACCAGTTTGTGATCCGCTTTGGTCAGCTGGATGCAGGTAGTTATACCGTTCAGGTAACTGATGTAATGGGTCGTCAGGTTTTACAGCAACAGGTGAATACAAGTGGAGTGAACCATATTCAATCTATCAGTTTATCTAAAGCTGTAGCCAAAGGAGTTTATCTTGTAAAAGTGCTGGATGCCAACGGTAATTCAACTTATCAGTCAAAGATTGTTGTTCAATAAACAATGTCCCTGATGTACGAAAGCGATGACCCGTAGTCATCGCTTTTTTTATTTGTAGTGATTAGCGATCATCTTTCCAGACCAGCCTCACATGTTGTGCTGTACTTCTAAAATCCGTGCACATCCCGTCACCGTGTCCGGAAATACCACCATATGGTGCACAGATCCGGTTACAGTTTTCATCATAGAGTTCAGAAAACTGGTCACAGCAATCAGCGGAGAAAAGAAACACGTGTTTTCCCTGATAGATATATTCATTCACTTCAGCCGGGGGATTCCATTTGCGTTGCGATTTGATCCGGCCAATCTTCTTATTAATACAGGAATAATCCGTATAATTCTTAGTGCATTGAATTGCAAAAAGGCCGGTCAGGGCCACCGGAATCAATAATTTCATATGCGGCATTTTTTATATTGACAAATTGTGGAATTGTTTTGATGCATCTACCTGCCAGTCCTTAACAAATTTTTCCGATACTTTACTCCGAAAATGCTGATCAGTACCACCAGGCTTCGAATGCATTATCAAACCCCTGCCCTGGCTATAATTCCGCTAAAACCGGCAATATTTCCCTGATTGGCATTAAGTTGTGCTTAAAGGTTATTTTTGATGCTCAAACAAGTTACCGATTTTGGAGAAGAGCAATTTTGTTGACCAGATACGTATTTATTGCCGCAGCGGGCATGGCGGGGCAGGGAACAAGCATTTTATGCGGAATAAATTCACCGCCATGGGCGGTCCTGATGGCGGGGACGGTGGCCGGGGAGCGCATATTATCCTGAAAGGGAATCGTAACCTCTGGACCCTGCTCCACCTTCGTTATCATAAGAATGTACTGGCCGAGGATGGTGAAAAAGGCGGGGCCAATAACAGCACCGGCCGGGATGGAAAAGATATCATTATCGAAGTACCCCTGGGAACTGTGGCCATGGATGAAGAAACCGGTAAACAGGAGGTTGAAATACTGGAAGACGGACAGGAAATCATCTGGCTCCCCGGTGGTAAGGGTGGATTAGGTAATTCTCATTTTGCCACGCCCACCAATCAGGCTCCGGAATATGCCCAACCCGGTTTACCCGGACTGGAAGGATGGAAAGTGTTGGAATTAAAAGTACTGGCCGATGTGGGACTGGTAGGTTTTCCCAATGCCGGTAAATCCACTTTATTATCGGTTGTTACAGCTGCCAAACCCAAGATTGCCGATTATGCTTTTACTACCATAACTCCCAATCTGGGAATCGTTGAATACAGGGATGGGAAAAGTTTCTGTATCGCCGATCTGCCAGGTATCATTGAGGGTGCCGCCGAGGGTAAAGGACTGGGCCATCGTTTTCTCCGGCATATCGAAAGAAATTCCATCCTGCTGTTCCTGATTCCCGCTGACAGCAATGATCATAAAAAGGAATTTGAAATCCTCTATCATGAGTTAGAAGAATATAATCCTGAATTACTGCACAAGCAATTCATCATTGCGATCAGTAAAAGTGATATGCTGGATGATGAACTGAAAGCAGAAATAGAAAAACAATTGCCCGAAGGAATCCCGCATCTCTTTATTTCTTCTGTCACCAACAAAGGACTGACCGAACTGAAGGATTTACTCTGGAACGTATTGAATAAACCGGTGGAATGAATCAGCCATTTCAACAATGTCTTTTTTGCGGACAACCGGTAACACTGGTACATGTACATGGCCATTATCAGTGCCCTGTTTGTCATACCAATGCCCTCCCCTGTTGTGATGGCGATAACTGTGATACCAACCTGCTTTTACAATCAGGCTGTCTGCCCGAGGATCAGCCTGCTGAAAACAGTTCCCCCCGTATTTCTTCCTAAGATACCCGCCAGAGGGTATATAAAAACTGGTCTTCTTATGCTTACTTGCATAAAAAAGAATCATGAAATATATACTGGTTGGCATGACCCTGTTCATCGCTGTGGCTGTTCAGGCACAGGTCAAAACAAGGACGCTGGAAAAAGTAATGGAACTACAGGTTCCGGGAGAAGCAATCAGTGGAAAACCGGGTACCCGTGGTGCATCCGTGGCCTGGCATCCGGTACAGAAAAAATACTATGCCGCAATGGCTGGAAATATTGATTACCCCATGACCATTTTTGATGCAACCGGGAAAAGAGTTTCTTCTATTTATTCTTCCTGTAAAGCAGATACCCGGGGATTATGGTATAATCCCGTCACCAAATCCATTCAGGGAAATGGTTATGATACAACCGGTTGGTTCAGCTATAAACTGGATGGCACTGGTACTACATTGGAACAGGTGCAAATCCTGGAAACCGGGATGCATCAACCCGGGCAGCAATTGGTAGGCGCCTTTAACCCGGCTGAAAAAACGGTACTATTTCTTTCAGGCGATACGGTGATTTCATACAAAGCAGCTGACCGGAAGCCTGCCGGAAAAAATTTAATGATCCGTTGGGGGATTTCTTCCCCTACCGACGAGACCAGTACAGAGGGAAGGATTGAAAATTATAATTACACCACTATTATTTACACCGGTCTTCCCAATGCACAACTGGGTTTCCTGAACTTTATCGATTTTCAGGTGGAGTTATATAACCAAAAGACCGGATTACTGACCCAGGTACTTAAACTACCGGAAGGGGCTCCTGCCGAGACCAGTTTCAATTTTGCTTATGCCAATGGCCTGTACTGGTTCTTCAATATGACAGAACGGAAATGGATCGGGTATAAATAATACATCAATAAGCACGGCCTACGGTATCACAGGCTGCTTTCAGCAGGGAGTTGGCTCCCGGATCGTCCTGCCATTTTTCCCAGAGCATCACTCCGTTGGCAATATCCTTTGCCAGTTTGGCCTTTCGTTTTACGGTAAACTGTCCGTTATAATAAATAGTGAACGGAGTGGGATGACCCGAAGCCGTTACCACTGCCGAATCATATTGCGGATTACCACCCTGCGACAGGATGGTTTTGTATGTCAGTATCGTATTGGTTTGCGTGATCCCCGAAGGGCGGCCATAAGCTGGTAAACCCAATACTGCTTTTGAAGCCGGCATTCCTCTGGTGGTTAACCAGTAATTGAGACAGGTTTGCGCCAATGCATAATCACTGTGATGCTTATAGGGAACCGAAGTACTGAAATCATCATAAGCCATGATATTGAAGAAATCCACATAGGGAAACAACTCACTGCGGATCGCATCCCTGGCACCGCCCGCATACTTGCCTGCTGTAATTGCAGCAGATAAATAGTATCGGCCATCACGGTGGAGTGAATCAGATAATTCCTTCATCAATAAAGTAAATGTAGCATCTGTTCCATCTGTAGTGGTCGGGTATTCCCAATCCATATCCACCCCATCCAGGTTATTGACCCTGACCGTATTCATGATCTGTCTGATAAAATTATTCCTGCCTCCTGGCGTTGCGGCCATATTCTTAAAATAAGTTTTACCATCCCCACTGCCATCATTGATTCCAAGAAATACTTTCGCATTATTGGTCCGGGCCTTATCGCGCAGTGCGGTTAAGGAGGCGGCCGGTGAGGAAGGAGCTGCCAGATCACCCGTGCTGTTTACAGTATAAAAAGAATAGACCACACAATTTGTCATCCTGAATTTTATATCCGGTACATCAGCCAGGTTACGGTAGGATGGAAAGTATCCCACCACATAATAACCAAAAGCGGCCGGGCTTTGAATCACGGCATAGGTAAAAGAAGTGGCGGTCGGGCTGCAGGAAGGAGCCGTACCGCTGCTGTTTTTAGGTTTTACATACCAGAAATACGTTTCTGATGACGGGGTAACGGGCAGGGGCATGGTATGACTGGTCCCGGAAATATTATTGGCCAATACGGATGCAGTAGCAGCTGATGTACCCAGGTAAAAATCATAGGCCGTTGCACCCGGGACCGGGCTCCAGCTGAAATTCAAAGTGCTGGTGGAGTTGGTAAATAAGGTACCATTTGACGGACTGATATTACTGGCACAGCCCGGAACCGGGGTTGGTGTGGGGGCCGGGGATGGGCTGTCCTTTTTGCTACAGGCGTTGAACAGCAATATGATCAGCAGTGGCAGGTAGCTTAAACTCCTTTTATTCATAAGCAATCAATATAGTCTTCAAGATAAGCGTTTTGGTAAAAGTTCAGCTTTTCCGACCCCCTTTTTCCGTAGGTTTGCTGACTAAATTTTCTTATATGAAGAAGCTATTGCTTACAACGATTCTGGCCATTGGCCTTTTCTTCAGATCCTTTGCAGATGAAGGAATGTGGCTGCCCTTATTACTTGGACAGCAGGTGTATAATGATATGGTGAAAAAAGGATTGAAACTGACCAAAGATCAATTGTACAACATTAACAAAGCCTCCCTGAAAGATGCGATTATCATTTTTGGCGGTGGCTGTACCGGTGAGATCGTGAGTGCCGAAGGGCTGATCTTCACCAACCACCACTGCGGCTATGATGCGATTGCCTCTGCCAGTACTGTGGACAAAAATTATCTCCGCGACGGCTTTTATGCCCGTAATAAAGGAGAAGAAATTCCGACTAATCTTTCCGTTCAGTTTTTATTGCGGATTGAAGATGTGACCAAAGAAGTGATGGATTCCCTGAAAGGGCTCAGTGGTACAGACCGCCTGAAAAAACAAAACGAAGTACTGGCGGCTATTAATAAAAGAATGAGTGATGCATCGCAGAATATTGAAACCCGCGTAAGTGCGCTTTTCAAGGGTAATCAATTCCTGGCATTTGTTTACCAGCGTTATACTGATATCCGTTTAGTCGGTACTCCCCCCGAGAGTGTAGGTAAGTTTGGTGGTGATACTGATAACTGGGAATGGCCCCGTCATACCGGTGACTTTTCTGTGTTCCGTGTGTACAGCAACCCTGAAGGGAAACCTGCGAAATATGCCGATGCGAATATCCCCCTGAAACCAAAATGGTTCCTGCCTGTTTCACTGAAACCTTTGAAAGATGGTGATTTTTCCATGATCTGGGGATATCCGGGAGGAACCAATCGTTACGAGAGTTCTTATGGGATTAAACTGGCCACCGATATCAATAACCCCACCCTGGTAAAACTGAGAGATGCCCGTTTGAAATATATGTTTGAGGAAATGAAAAAAGATCCGGCCATTAAACTCAAGCTGGCTTCTGACTATGCCGGTATAGCCAATTACTGGAAATTTTTTGATGGTGAAACCAAGCAGCTGCTGAAATACGATGTGTTCGGGCAGAAAAAAGCCTTTGAGGAAAAATTCAACAGCTGGGCGAAGGGTAAGCCAGAATATGAAAACATTTTTGCAGAATGGGGCAAGGCTTATGATACCTGGAGACCTTATGCCAAACACCGGATGTATATCAATGAAGGGATTGCCGGATCTGGTTTAATATCCTTTGCTGCTTCTATGTTGCAACTGGAAGCTGCACTGGTAAAACCAGGTACACCGATGGCAGATGCCAAAAAAGCAGCAGAGGCGGTGGACAAACAAAGAGCCGCTTTCCTGGAAGGAGAAAATGCCACTTCTGATCAGAATATTGTGGCAACCATTACCCGTATGTTTTATGAAGATGTGGTGAAAGAGCAGCACCCGCTCGGTTTTTATGGAGGCTTGAAAGAAAAGTTTGGTCCGCTTGATGATGAAGCCACTTATAAAAAATATGCGGCCGACATGTTTAAAAACACCATGATCTTCAATGATGCCAAATGGAAAGCTTTTGTAGCCAATCCGGATGCCAATACCCTGCAAACGGATCCTGCATTTGCTCATGCCAGTGCATTTTTCACTAATTATACCAGCAAATACATGCCTCTTTATCAGCAGTTCACAGCAAAGAATGCTGAATACGGCAGGCTCTACCTCAAAGGCATCATGGAAATGGATCCGGTAAAATCAAAAATGATGTATCCGGATGCCACTTTCACCATGCGCGTAAGTTATGGCAACGTAAAATCATATCGTCCCCGCGATGCGGTGTTCTATGATTATGTAACCACTTCTAAAGGTTTGCTTGAGAAATACAAAGCAGGTGATTATGAATTTGATTTACCTGCCAACCAGATTGAGCTACTGAAGAAAAAAGATTTCGGTCAGTACATGGACCCCACCCGCAAAGACCTGGTGATCGGATTTATTACAACGAATGATATTACTGGCGGTAATTCAGGATCTCCGGTAATCAATAACCGTGGGGAACTGATCGGACTGGCTTTTGATGGCAACTATGAGGCCCTGAGCCATAAGCTGGCTTTTGACAAAGACCTGAATCGTACCATTTGTGTGGATATCCGTTATGTATTGTGGTGCATAGATAAACTGGGTGGTGGCAGTAACATTATCAAAGAGCTGAAGCTGATGAAATAAGCCTCAATGTATTAACTTTAAAGCGCTGGCAAATGCCGGCGCTTTTTTATTGATGAAATATATCCTGCAGATATGGTCCCTGATACTTTTGGTATCCTGCAAAGGTAAAGTTTATAATATGCCATCGGCCAGCATGGCAGAGACCATCGGGCAGGGAGAACATTTTTATGTCAGTAAGAGTAATACCTATCAACGTTCGGATATTGTAGTGTACAAGTATTATGGCGACGATTTATTAGCGGCACCTGATGAACAAGGTAAGTTGCCGCAGCATTGGGAACAAAGATGCAGTCGCCTTGTGGCTCTTTCCGGTGATACCCTGCTGATACGGAATGATTCCGTTTTTATAAATGGCCGGCATTTCATCGATCCACCTGGCATGAAAAAACTTTATCGCATATATTCAGTGACTCAGCTGGAAGATGATTTTGTTATCAATAACGAGTATCTGCCACCTGCGATAGGAGCAGATGACAG